>CAJABS010000190.1 GCA_903938075.1 uncultured Chloroflexota bacterium
GCCAAGCTGTCCGATCTTCTTGTTCGAGTTGGTCTTGTTGCCGTCATCGATGCCCGATAACTTACGGCAGAAGTTGATCGAGGACGTCTTGAGATTCAGCTTTGGATCCTTCTTGACCGCCAATTGACACACCGTCAGCGCCATGAGCTCGGTCTTGGTAGGAGCCTTGTCGCCGCTAGGGGCATGGTGCGGTATCGGTTTAGCAGGGTCCGTCATCGAGTAGACGAGGCACTGGGACTTGTGGTCCTTAGCCGATCCCGCCCATGCTTTCGCACAGCAAAGATCCAGACAGCAGTAGTCGCAGTTGTTGTCGCCCGCCCGCGGTCTCTTGGTGGTCTTAGCATTGGGATCGTATTGGGAGGCCGTGTCACCCGGCTTCTTATCATCGTTCTTCTTGTCGCGCTTGTTCTTCTCGATCACCGGAGCAACCACGTCGTCAAGCACGGATCCAGCCGGCAACCCGAGCTCGCGACCACGTTTGGTCACGAGACGTACCAGTCCTTGTACGGTCTTGGTCTCCTCTTGGATCGCATTGCACGCGTCTACCAGGTAGATCCTGATGAGCACTACCTTGGAAGAGAGTGGTTCGTCAGGCAGGCTTGCGATCAGGCGATTCCGAAAGTCAGCGACGACGGGAGCCTCACGGTTGACGTCGAGCCATTTGGCGAGCAACCCGTTCACATGCCGGTCGAGTTGTACCTGAGTCACGTTCTTGTCACCGCTGAGCATTCCATGCGTGGCGAGAGCCCGCATGGCCTCGATTTGCTGTTCGATCGGGTCCACGCTGGTCAGTTCGCGGACGTAATTGTACAGCCCCACCCCATCTCGCAAGTCGCCACTCGCAAACTCCTTTCGCTGCAGCCGATCCACGTGTTCGTAGGCGCCATTGAATAAGATCGACTGATCGATGGCGTCCCAGAGCGCGGTGTTGTACGCTTGGTACTCCATCATACTCGCTGTGTAAGCAGCATCGAGCTCTTCTTTAGAAGCCTTCGGGTAGACAGTCGTAATTCGCTTCATCGTTGGTGGCCCTTCCAGAATGAAGGCGGGTATGATCGGAAATGCCGTGCGCATGTTTTCGCGCACTTCGTCCGACCATGCATCGCGATCTTTTTTGTTCGCGCGCGGATGCCAAGGGCGAATGGCCCTCCCTGGCTTCCGTTGTTCGTAAATTGTTGGACCAGCTGTTAGCAGCTGTTCCGCGGCTCCTGGTCGAAGATCAGGCGCCACCGCTACCATCGTCGATAACCGCTGAGCCGCCATGACCTCTGGGTGTCGTAGGCTGCCGCTCTTGGCCGGTATCGGGCTCGACAGACTGCCCGGGAGACGACCCTTTATCAGTGCGGTCAGTAGACTGCTAGAATCACTTCTCCGTGAGGGCCGCAGCCTCAGGCTGCGGGCCACTCATCTGACAGCGCACGGCGCGCATACACACTGATACTTCCTAAAACGGTATAACCGGTGAGGAGATTGAGTCTCATATCAGTAGTGTACCGCCTATGCAATGGTCTACGTACGCCGTAGAGTGTATGGTATTCAACACCCTCCCCCATGTTGGCTGGGTCTGAAGAGCTGCTGACATGGCATGAAACCTGCTACCCTTTGTTATATGCCGCGATGACAAGGGCCATGCGTGCGAGGGCCTTGTCCTCGCGTTTTTTGTTCACGTTGTTGATGAAGTCACTGTGCCGCTTCCACTTTTGGAAGACCAGGTACTTGGTGTACACATCCGACGCGTTGTCCTCCTCCGGGATTTTGATCGGTTCGAACTCGCCCGTGTCCACTCCGTCTCGAAGCACCAGAACGCGACGCCGAAGCCAGAGCGCTCGCTTGACTGCGCCGTCGTCGTTGGCGACGAAGATGGAGGTGGCTGAGTCGGTGAACGTCGGGGTCGGCCGATCTTGTGGATAGTGCATCTCCTGAAGAAGGCCACGCGCCGTGATGATGCGATTAAGCGCGGTACCGCCCGCCACCACCTCGGTGGTGTGAGTTTCGCCCGCCTTGCACTGTTGACTTTGGCAGATGTTGTCGATCGCACCTCCTGCCAGCATACCGACGATGCCCGTCATGCTTTTCGCCGAGATCGAGAGGTTGGCATCGTACTTGAAGTAGAGGCCCCACTCCTGATCCTCGGACGAATACGGTTGCTTGATCGGCGTGCTGAGTTCGAGCGAGCGACAGGTGGTCCCTCCCCAATGCGTCGCATACGGGTGCGCCACCAGATGCATGAGCGCATACTTGAGGAACTTGACGCCGTCCGGAGAGAGGCAGTGAGCCGTCCGCCCAACCCATCGAGTGAGGAAGAGCGCCTGCGTGTAGTTCTCCGAGATCCAGATCATCAAGCCAAGAAGGCTTGCTCCTTCGGACTGCATCGCGA
>CAJABS010000191.1 GCA_903938075.1 uncultured Chloroflexota bacterium
ATGATCACTGCAGAGACTCTGGTCGAAGTGGGCGCCCTTCCGAGCTACGCGCCGCTCCTTCTTCTCCTCCCGCTGCTCGGCTTCGCCTTCACGGCGGCGGTCGGCCGACGCCTCGGCAAACTGGCCCACATCGTGCCGCTCGGCGCGATCATCGCCACCTGGGCCCTCTCCATGAGCCTGGCGATCCCGGCCCTCACGGGGGGCCTCGGCGAGGCGGGCGCCTCAATGAAGCTCTTCACCTGGATCGCCTCGGGCGACCTGAGCTTCGGGCTCGGCCTGCACGTCGACGCCCTCACCGGCGCCCTCCTGCTCGTCGTGACCACGGTCGGCGCCCTCGTGCACCTCTATAGCGTCGGCTACATGAGTCACGACGGCGGCTATTGGCGCTTCTTCGCCTACCTGAACCTCTTCATGTTCTCGATGATGCTCCTCGTCCTCGCCGATAACCTCCTCGTCGTCTTCGCCGCCTGGGAGCTCGTCGGCCTCTCCTCGTACCTGCTGATCGGTTTCTGGTACACGAAGACCGCACCAGGCTTGGCCGCTAAGAAGGCCTTCATCACGAACCGCGTCGGTGACGTTGGCTTCGCCCTCGGCCTGATGGGCCTCGTGGTCGTCTTTGGTTCACTCGACATCAGCACGGTGCTTGCCGGGGTTGTAGCGGGCGAGCTCGTTGGCCCAGCAGCAACGGTGATCGCCTTACTCATCTTCTGCGGCGCGGTCGGCAAGTCGGCGCAGTTCCCACTCCACGTCTGGCTCCCCGACGCCATGGAGGGGCCAACCCCCGTCAGCGCCCTCATCCACGCAGCGACCATGGTGAACGCCGGCGTTTATCTCGTGGCGCGAATGAGCCCACTCTTCGCTGCAAGCCCTGAGGCGATGATCATCGTTGCCGCAATCGGCATCTTCACCGCGATCTTCGCTGCCTCGATTGCGCTCACGCAGACCGACATCAAGCGCGTGCTCGCCTTCTCAACCCTCTCGCAGCTCGGCTACATGTTTGCGGCTCTTGGTGTCGGCGCATGGGTGCCGGCGATCTTCCATCTGATCACGCACGGATTCTTCAAGGGGCTCCTCTTCCTCGGCTCAGGCTCGGTGATTCACGCGGTGAATGGCGAGCAAGATATGACGAAGATGGGTGGGCTCTGGCGCAAGATTCCTATTACGTACGCGACGATGTTGGTCGGAACCGTTGCGATTGCTGGCCTACCGCCACTCGCCGGATTCTGGTCAAAAGATGAAATTCTCACCGAAGCATTCAAATTTGGATATGCGTGGGTGTGGCTCGTTGGCATGATCGTTGCCGCCATGACCGCCTTCTACATGTTCCGTCTCATGGGCCTCACCTTCTGGGGGAAGAGCCGCGTGCATGACGAATCACATGTACACGAATCGCCATGGACGATGACGGTGCCGCTGATCATTCTCGCGGTGCCCTCGATTGCTATCGGTGCAGCGCTCGGCTTCCCAGTCGCAGACGGCGTCATCGTTCATGCGCTTGAGCCGATCTTCCATCCGGCAGATGAGATGCTCGGCACCGTACATAAACCATGGGAAGCGTTTGGCATTGGCGGACTTCTTATGCTCGGGAGCGTCACCGTTGCCGCGATCGGCACAGCGGTTGGTGTGCGCCTCTTCCGCAGCGACAACAACGAGCTCCTTGGTCGCGTCACCAAGCGCCTGCAACCGCTCTACGACGGAAGCCGCAACCGTTGGTTCTTCGATGATCTCAATGATCTCGTCTTTGTACGATTCGGCCGAAAGCTCGCGAACGCGCTCTGGTGGTTTGATCGCCGCGTTGTTGACGGCACCGTGAACGGTGTTGCTTCACTCACCTCGAGCGGCGGTCGTGGCTTGCGACAGATCCAGACCGGGCGTGTGCAGAACTATGCGCTCGGCATCGCGTTTGGCCTCGTGGCTATCGCTGCTGCCTACCTGGTGATTGCAGGATGAACGACATGCCGATCCTGTCGCTGATCATCTTCCTGCCGCTTCTTGGCGCGCTCGGCATCGCAGCACTCCCATCGTCGCGGCCGAGCCTGATTCGTTTTGCTGCACTCGGGGTGTCACTGATCACCTTCGCACTCAGCCTCGGCATGCTGGTTGGCATTCGCGGCCAGAGCGGTGAATTTGCCTTCAGCGAACAGCTCTCGTGGATTCCATCGTTCGGCATCACGTACCACCTTGGCGTTGATGGGCTCTCTGGCGCACTTGTTGTCTTGACGACGCTGCTCAGCTGGATCTGCATCCTCGCGAGCTTTGGTCCAATTCAGACTCGCGTGAAGGAGTACTTCATTAGCTTCCTCATCCTCGAGACCGGCATGCTCGGCGTCTTCTTGGCGCTTGACCTCTTCCTCTTCTACATCTTCTGGGAGATCGTGCTCGTTCCGATGTATCTGATCATCGGCATCTGGGGCGGAGCTGACCGCATCTACGCCACGATCAAGTTCGTCCTCTACACGCTGGTCGGATCGCTCCTCATGCTCGTGGCGATCCTGGCGACGGCCTTTAGCCACCAGGCCGCAACCGGCTCGTGGACAGGGGCATTCGACCTGCTGGCGCTGCGGGGCACGATCACCGACCCAACGCTGCAGATCCTCGGGTTCGCCGCCTTCGCGCTCGCCTTCGCCATCAAGGTGCCGATGTTCCCGTTCCATACGTGGCTCCCCGATGCGCACGTGCAGGCCCCAACCGCAGGCTCGGTCATCCTCGCCGGCGTGCTCTTGAAGCTCGGTGGCTACGGCTTCATCCGCTTCGCGATCCCGCTCTTCCCCGATGGCGCACAGCTCTTCGCGCCGCTCATGATTGTTCTCTCGGTGATCGCCATCATCTACGGCGCGCTTGTGGCAATTGTGCAGACCGACCTCAAGAAACTCATCGCGTATAGCTCCGTCAGCCACATGGGCTTCGTGACGCTCGGCATCTTCACCTTCAATCAGCAAGGGGTCGACGGCGCAATCTTGCAGATGCTCAACCACGGCCTCATCACCAGTGGACTCTTCTTGCTCGTTGGTATCGGCTACGAACGCACCCACGATCGCGAGATCGCCAAGATGGGCGGCTGGGCGGTGCGCACCCCTGTCTACGCCGCGCTCTTCGGTTTCTTCCTCTTCGCATCCGTCGGACTTCCTGGCCTCTCGGGTTTCGCTGGTGAATTCCTGGTGCTGCTCGGAGCCTTCATCGCCAACCCAATGGTCGCAGGCGCATCAACGTTCGTGATGATCTTTGCTGCGGTCTACCTGCTCTACATGTACCAGCGCGTCTTCACCGGACCACTCTCTCCGTTCTTGAAGGGGCTCGGCTCAAAGCTGACCGATGTCACACCAACTGAGATCTTGACGCTCGCGCCCCTCGCGGCACTGGTTGTGATCTTTGGTGTGATGCCAACGCTCCTCACCAGCTCGTTTGCAAAGAGCGTTGAAATTTTCCTGATGTCGGCAATCAGTGTGGTCGGACAATGAACAACGACCTGCTTACCCTGGCGCCACTAATCACCGTCGTCCTTGGTGCGATCGCCGTTCTTGCGAGCGACATGATTACGCCAAATCGCAACCACGCGCCGGTTGCCGTTGCGCTTGCCGCACTCGGCGCTACCGCAGCACTGCTCATTAATCAGGGCGGCAGCACCGCGAGTGCGCTTGGTGGCAGTTACGTGGCAGGACCGTTCGTTGCTTTTGTCGGCCTGCTCGGAATCTCGATTGTTGCCATCACGCTCCTCATTGCGCCGGCATACCTTGCTGCGCGCAAGTATCCAACCGCTGAACTTGCAGCGACGCTCCTCTTCGCCCTCGCTGGTGCAATTCTGCTCGGCGCCGCAACTGACCTCATCACACTCTTTATCGGCCTTGAGCTGATGGTTATCCCTGGGTATGTCCTCGCTGGATACGCAAAGCGCGACCCGCTGAGCACCGAAGGTGCTGTGAAGTACTTCCTGCTCGGTAGTTTCTCGAGCGCCATTCTGCTCTTCGGCATCGTGGTGCTGTGGGGCGTTGCAGGCACCGCGTCACTCAGTGGTATCGCAACGGCGCTCGCATCTGGAGAGGCGAACGCAGGACTCGCTGTTGCACTCGCACTGATCACTACAGGGTCGGCCTTCAAGATTGCGGCGGTTCCGTTCCACTACTGGACCCCCGACGCCTATCAAGGCTCCCCAACGCCAATCACGGGGTATCTCTCAGTCGGTCCGAAGGTCGGCGCCTTTGTTCTGCTCATCAAGCTCTTTGTGATTGCGCTCGCGCCACTCGCGACGCTCTGGATTCCGGTGATGGTGGTGCTGGCGGCGGCAACCATGACGCTCGGCAACCTGGTGGCTCTCACGCAGAGCAACGTGAAGCGCATGCTCTCCTACTCGTCGATCGCGCACACCGGATACCTGATGGTTGGCATCGTGGCGGCGGGCGCAGGAGAGGCGGCGGGAATCGCCGGCATTCTCTTCTACGCCGCGGCGTACGCGTTCATGAACCTCGGTGCATTTGCGTTCTTGACTGCGCTGCAGGGTCGACCTGGCGCCACGACGCAGCTCTCTGATCTTGCTGGGCTTGGTCGCAAGCATCCGCGCATGGCGATCCTTGCGACGATCTTCCTGTTGAGCCTCACCGGTATTCCACCGACGGCGGGATTCTTCGCCAAGACCTACGTCATCTTAGCTGCGGTGCAGGCGGGTGGGCCAGCCACGATCCTCGCCGTGATCGCGGTGCTCAACGCCGCCATCGCCGCCTTCTACTACCTGCGCGTCATCGTCTACCTCTTCATGCGCGACCCGGCAGAGCCAGCGGTTCAGGTGGCCGAGGGGCCAATGCTGCGCGCCGGCCTACTGATCGCCGCCATCGGCACCGTAGCGCTCGGCCTCGCCCCAACCCCGATCATCGAGGCGGTCATTCAAGCTCTCGCCACGTAGCCGCCGCCCCCGTAGCGGGGATGTAACAAACTAACCCCCGCCCCCCCGTCGCATCAGCGGGAATTCATATAAACTTCTGCTTCTATGAGCGCACAGCACGTCTCCGCACTCCCCGCCGCCACGGGCGCCGCCGTCTCCCGCCTTGCGGGGGAGCGTGACGTCATTGAGGCGGCGCGCCGCGTGCACCGTGCCCTCGGCGATACCAACCGCCTCGAGGTCGTCCGTCGCCTTGCCGCTGGCCCAGCCACCGTCTCCGAGCTGATTGAGTTCACCGGCCTCTCGCAGCCGCTGGTCTCGTGGCACCTGCGCCGACTGCGCGCCGCCGGCCTCGTCACCACCGAGCGCTCTGGCCGTGAGTCAATCTGCACGCTCCGCACGGCCACCATCGCCGAAGGTCATGCCCTGATGCTCTCCGCCCTCGGCATCGCCGACCCCGCCGCCTGGATCGCCCCAACAGAGGCGCTCCCACATGCCACACCACTTGTCGACGCCGTTCGCGGCGAGGAGGCCTAGCCGTGGCAAAGCGCAAGATCACCAAGCGCACCAGCGGCAAGCGCGCCACGCAGGGGAGCCTCCTTACGAACAGCGAGCGGAGCCAGATCAAGCGCATCGGCGAGCCGATCGCGTTGCTCCTTGGGCGTGTCGGCTTCTCGCCCGACGCACTCACCATCGTTGGCTTCGGCATCGTGTTGGTGGCGACGGCGCAGGTCGCGATTGGCAACTGGGCGATCGCGGCGAGCATCCTTATCGCCGGCACGCTCTTTGATGGCCTCGACGGCACACTCGCTCGTGCAACGAATCGCGTGACCGCGTTCGGCGCCTTCTTTGACTCATCGCTTGATCGCGCAGCAGAGGCTGCGATCTATGCTGGCATCGTGTACAGCGCCGCAGTGATCGGCAACACCTCAATCGCAACTGCAGCGGTCCTTGCCCTCGGCGTCGGCTCACTCGTGAGCTATGTGCGCGCGCGCGGCGAAGGGCTCGGCGTCTCCGCGCACGGCGGCATTGCACAGCGCGCCGAGCGCGCAGTGATTCTGATTCTCGGCCTGCTTGTCGCCGGGCTCACTGGTGAAACGAACTACCTGCTCTACGCACTCATCATCATCGTCGCACTCTCAGCCGTCACCGTGTTGCAGCGAATCTTGTTTATTCGCGCCGCGCTGGCAACCACCGGGCGTCGCGCATAGCGCGCCAATTTGATGCTCGCCGCCTGGCGTGAAACGGGCGGTTAGTGAAGGCGGACCCACAGGTGTGGGCTCGCAAAGCGGAAAGGTCGCGCAAGCGACAGAGAAAGGGGTAACAGGGAAATGGTAGAGATGAACGGGCCTCGCGCCCAGTGGAACGCTCGACCGGCGCCGACAACGCCGATCAAGTCAACGAATCCGATCCGCGTTGCAATCGCGGGCGTCGGCAACTGCGCCAGCAGCTTGGTGCAGGGCCGCTACTTCTACGCCGACGTGGCGAACGATGCAAAGGTCCCAGGACTGATGCACGTTGACCTCGGTGGCTATCACGTACGCGATCTTGATTACGTTGCGGCGTTTGACGTCAACGTGACCAAGGTTGGCAAGGATCTCTCCGTTGCACTTGGCGCAGAGCCAAACAACACCTGGACCTTCCAGGA
>CAJABS010000192.1 GCA_903938075.1 uncultured Chloroflexota bacterium
AGAGAAGGGCGAGCCGCGCCTCTCCGATCTTCGTGAGTCGGGCGCGATCGAGCAGGATGCCGACGTGGTGATCTTCCTCTACCGCGACGGAGAGCGAAGCGACGACGCCGGAGTGACAGGAGAAGCGATCAATTTCAACGTTGCCAAGCACCGCAATGGGCCTACAGGGAGCGGCCAGCTCTGGTTCCGTAAGGAAGAGACACGCTTCGTCAATCTGGTCCGCGAGCGCGCACCAGAGCTCCCAGCACCAGGGGCGGAAGGTGACCCGCTAATGTGAGGGGATGACCCTCATGCTGATGCGCCCAGAGATGCGGCGCTCCTCGTACCTGTACTTCGTTATTGGCCTGATGCAGGCGGCGTACCTCCCCTTCTCCGGAATCGTCTTCCGCGATCGAGGGCTCTCCTTTGAAGCGATCGGTCTGATCGGCGCCGTCAACTCCATGATCGCGCTCGCGGCAGGTCCAATCTGGGGCCACCTCGGCGACGCAGTTCTCGGTCGTGCGAGCGCCTTCCGACTTGCGCTGGTGAGCGCGGCAGTTGGTGTGATCCTCTTTGCCGTTGGGCCGTATGAAGGAATCCCTGGAGCGGCACTCGCGTCATTTGCTGGCGCTGGCCTTGTGCCACTGCTTGACTCTATCGGTATGGAGCAACTCGCAAAAGTCGGCGGCCAATGGGGTTCGCTCCGGGCAATCACGAGCTTTAGCTATGCAGCGATGTGCATCCTGAGCGGTGCGCTCGTGGCGAGTGGCGGCGCGATCATGATTGCGCCGCTCTATGGGATCACCGCGCTCATTCTCATTGCAGGAACCATTGGCCTCCACACTGCTCCCGCGATACACCACGGGGCACGGCCAGTACTGAGCGAGGCAGAGGCGGAGATTGAGCGATCAGAGATTGCGGGACCGAATGCAGAGATTGCGGTCACTGGCGATTGGCGCGATCGTTTTGGCACGGTAACGCTTGCCTTTCAGCAATCTCCGAAGCTCTTTGCATTCCTAATGTTGAGCCTTCTTGTCAACGTTGGCGCGGGACTCTTCTATGCGTATGGATCATTTCGCATCCAAGAGGTAGGCGGAAGTGCAGCGGCGGTTGCGTTCGGTGGCACCGTTTCCGCGGCCGTTGAGATCCCCTTCTTCCTTGCTGGCGGACTCGTCGCTGCTCGCCTTGGACTTCGATCACTCTTCTCATTCGGACTCATCGCCATGGGAATTTGCAGCGTTGGGTATGCGTTTATTGATTCACCGTACTGGCTCGCGCTCGCGCGCTCGCTCGTTGGCATTGGCTTCGCCTGCACACTCCTCGCGAGCGTGTTGAGTGTCCGCGCAATCGTTCCAGCTTCGCTGCAAGCAACCGGTCAAGCCTTGTACCAGAGCGTCTCCTACGGCCTTGCGGTTGCAATCGCTGCACTCGTTGGCGGAATCATCTACGGAGAGCTGGGTGCGGCGCCGCTCTTCCTCTTATCTGGCGCAATCATGTTTGGCGCAATCCCGTTTGCATGGCGGGTGCTTCGCTAAACCGAGCAGAACGTTAAGACTTCGCGAAGATCTCCATCATTAGATCCACAAAGCGTTGCGCGTTCGCATTAAAGGCAACCGCTGCGTTCGGCTCCTTCCCTCCACGGAAGTGCGTGTCAACGACCGTTCGTCCGAGCGTGAGTGTCCCGGTTGTCTCCACGGCGACGTGATGCCTGCTGC
>CAJABS010000193.1 GCA_903938075.1 uncultured Chloroflexota bacterium
CAGCATTGGCGAAGCAGAGCGGGCTGCGGCGATCGTTGCAGCAACATGTGCGCGAGTCCGCGATCAGGAGCTCACTGGGGTGCGATCCACATGAACGTACACGGACTTCCCAGCGGGTGGCTTGCCGAGCCGGAGGCGGCGCAGCCGGAGCGTGTACTCGTTGCACTCTCTGGCGGCGTAGATTCCTCCGTTGCAGCAGCGCTCCTCGTAGAGGCTGGACACGAGGTTGTTGGTGTGTGGATGCGCCTTCACGATGCTGCTGACCGAGTGGATGGTGGGAGGAAGAGTTGTTGCACCCTTGACGCGGCGGACGATGCGCGTCGCGTGGCGGACCAGTTGAAGATCCCATTCCACATTCAGAACCTTGAGCGCGAGTTCGCCGATGCGGTGCTCGAGCCATTTGTTGGCGCGTATCTCGGCGGAGAGACGCCGAGCCCCTGCGTTGGCTGCAATACCGCGGTGAAGTTCGGCGCGCTCGTAGGGAAGGGGAGTGCGCTCTTTGGCTGCGAGGCGGTTGCCACCGGCCACTATGCGCGACGCGCGGTGAGCGCCGACGGCGGGTCCTGGCGCTTGCGTACCGCAGTGGATCACGACAAAGACCAGACGTATTTCTTGCATGGCCTCCGCAGCGACGCGATCGCTCGGGCGCGCTTCCCACTTGGGGGGATGACAAAGCCCGAGGTTCGTGAGGTGGCACGCGCGCGCGGACTCCCGACGGCGGAGAAGCCAGAGAGCCAGGAGATCTGCTTCGTTCCAGATGGCGATTACCGTTCGCTCTTGCGCACGCGCGGCTGGGAGCCACAGCGCGGAGAGGTTGTTGACGAGAAGGGTGAGGTTGTCGGCACCCATGAAGGGAGCGCAGGATTTACCGTTGGCCAACGTCGTGGGCTTTCGGTGACGGGAGGGGCGCCGCGCTATGTCAGCGCGATTGATCCGCGGACGAATCGCATCACGATCGGCCGCCGCGAATCACTTGAGCGCAGAGAGATCCAGCTGACGGGGGCCGCCACGCCGAGCGGGGAGTTGCCCGCTGGCGTAGTTCTTGATGGCGCGGCAAGGATCCGGCATCGCGGTGTAACGGCGCCGGGGCGCTTGGTTAGTAAGGGGGGTGGGGCAGCAACACTGGAGTTGCGCGATCCTCTCTGGGCACCATCCCCTGGCCAGACGGTGGTGCTCTATGACGGTGAGACACTTGCCGCTGGTGGTCAGATCAGTGCTCACGCGCCACTGCATGCTTGAGCCTGCGCCACTCTTGATTGGCCTGACAATTGCGGTGGCGACACTTGCTGGGCGCCTCCTCGCGATCCGGGCGCTGCTACCCATTGCGATCGCCGCCGCGGGGGTCGGTGCGTTGCTCGGACAACTCCTCGGCGAGCGCGTCCTTGGTGGGCTGATCCCAATCGGTGGCGTGGCATGGCCCGCCCCACTGATCGGCGCACTGATCGTTGAGCGACTCGCGGCCCGCATCGCGAGCGGCTGGGAGCGTGGTCGACAGCCCTAGGGGCGACGGAGCTCGTGGATCCCTCTGCTACGCTCGGTTCATGAAGCGAGACCCACGGATTCCTTCATATGGCGCCG
>CAJABS010000194.1 GCA_903938075.1 uncultured Chloroflexota bacterium
ATCCCGAACTCGGTCACGAGTATCGGCAACTATGCGTTCCGGCGAAATCTGCTCACCACCGTGACGATCGGGAACTCGGTCACGAGCATCGGCAACTATGCATTCGAGTGGAATAGTCTTGCCACTGTCACGATCCCGAACTCGGTCACGACCATCGGCGAAGGTGCGTTCTCCGACAACGTCCTCACCAGCGTCACGATCCCGAACTCGGTCACGACCATCGGCGAAGCTGCGTTCTACGACAACGTCCTCACCAGCGTCACGATCCCGAACTCGGTCACGACCATCGGCACCCTTGTGTTCTCTACCAACAACCTCAGCAGCGTGACAATCCCGGACTCGGTCATAGTGATTGGCGCCGGCGCGTTTCAAGGCAACAGCCTCACCAGCGTCACGATCCCGAACTCGGTCACGACCATCGGTGCAGGTGCGTTCTTTAACAACCTCCTCACCAGCGTGACAATCCCGAACTCGGTCACGACCATCGGCGTCTCTGCGTTTGAGATAAACCGCCTCACCAGCGTGACGATCGGAAACTCGGTCACGTCCATCGGCAACATTGCGTTCTATGCGAACTTCCTTACCTCGGTCACCTTCTTGGGGAACGCGCCAACCGATGGTGGTGAAGTGTTTAATGCCAACAGCGGCCTCGCTTCTATCACGCGACCTTATACAGCGACCGGCTGGGGTTCGACCTGGAGCGGCGTTCCGGTTGTGATCGGGGACGCTCGCGCAACGGCCACGGTAAAGCCAACGGCTTCTGGCACAGCAACCGTCGGTAGAACCTTGACTGCTGGTGGCACCTGGGCCGGGTATCCAACCCCAACCCTCCGGTACCAGTGGTACGTCTGCACCAGGGCGGTCACTGCTGCTCGCAGCACCGTGCCATCGACCTGCAAGCGGATCACCGGCGCCACACGCAGCACCTACAAGCTGACCGCAGCACAACGTGGTAAGTACGTAGCGGTGTTGGTGACGGGAACGAGCCTGCGTACCACGGCAACCACCTGGCTCTCGAAGACGACGACGAAGATCAGGTAGCGCTGCTCGACTGAGCCATACCCAGTACGTACCCGCTAACCCTCCGCGCTAACAGGCTTGCGCTGCAGGCCTGCGCGACACACAGAACATTGACCGACCCGGGGGGGGCGGCGTGACCTTTGCTCTCGCCGCGAACGGTTAGGGGTTAGGCGCGGATCTTCCGCCGGGCCATCTCGGCCTCGATCTGGCGCTCTGCCTCGACGTAGAGGTCGATCTCGTCGCGGAGCTTGTTCGCCTCAGGGGTGTAGAGGTGCACCTGCTGCTGCAGGATGTAGGAGAGGCGGCGCGAGGTCATGCGGGTATGGTCGAGGTTCTTCATCAGGACCAGGGGGTCCATGGATGCCAGCTCGGTCCCGTCATATAAGGCCTTCATGCCTCTATCCTACGGGAAGCTGGCCCCGTAGCTCAGTGGATTAGAGCAGCTGCCTTCTAAGCAGTTGGTCGCAGGTTCGACTCCTGCCGGGGCCGCCACTTTCTCTGCGATACTCACCCCCATGAGTCGTGTTGCCGCAGGGGTACGTGAGGGGGTCCCAGGCTCGCCCGGGAGTGCCGTCGGTCCCATTTGGACACTCCCCGCATCGGTGCTCGCCCCTGTTGAGCGCAGCGGGGCGACCGTCGATGAGGCGATTGCGGCGCTCGCCACAGCCGCGGCCCAACTCACCGAGCTTGCTGCCACGCGCAGTGCCGCAGGGGCGGGCGAAGAGGGCGAGATCTTCTCCATGCAGTCAGCAATGGCGCAGGACACTGCACTTGCTACGGCGGTGAGGGAGGCTGCGAAGGGTGGCGCGGATGGCGTCGCTGCGTTGATCGCGGCAGGAGAGGCGCAGGCCGCGCTACTTGCCTCACTCCCAGACGAGTACCTCGCCGCGCGCGCCGCTGACATCCGCGATGTTGCATCACGCGCTGCACGCATCTTGGCAGGAACGACGATCCCGCTCCCTGGCCGACAAGTCATCCTGGTTGCCGACGACCTTCCACCGAGCGTTTCAGCAGAGATCCCGCGCGAACACTTGATTGGCATCGCGCTCCGCGCCGGCTCACGCACCGCGCATGCCGTGATCTTGGCGCGCGCCGCGGGAATCCCGTGCATCGTGGCGGCGCGAGATCTTGAGGTGGATGGATCTCTTGATGGCGTTGAGGCGATCCTAGACGGCGCAGCTGGGACGTTGAAACTTGCGCCAAGTAGTGGCGATCTCGCCTCCGTGACAGCGGCGCAGCAGAAGGGCGCTGCAGATTCTGCGCGGCGCGCAGGGCTCCGTGGAAGGCCCGTGGTGCTCAAAAGCGGTAGCCGAGTTCATCTCTACGCAAACATCGGTTCCGCAGAAGACGCGGCACGCGCGGTTGCAGTTGGCGCGGATGGTGTCGGCCTCCTTCGATCGGAGTTTCTCCTGCTGGATCGTGAGGCTCCACCAGATGAGCGAGAGCAGACGCGCGCGTTTACCAAAATCTTTGAGGTACTCGGTTCGGACCGGCCGCTGACCCTGCGACTCGCAGACATCGGCGGCGATAAAGAGATTCCTTATCTGCGACTCCCACATGAAGCGAACCCGTTCCTCGGCGTGCGCGGATATCGGCTTGCGATGATCAAGGATCGACCAGATCTGCGCGCGCTCTTTGCGTCACAGGTGGCGGCGGCGCTTCGTGCGGCGGCGGCAACGTCGGGAGTTCTGCGGATCATGGCCCCAATGATCTCGGTGCGCGCAGAGGTTGACGATCTTCTTGCGCTCGTTGCTGCAGTTCGAGCCGACCTCACGGGGCGCGGCGAGACTGACGCGGCGGCGTACCCCGCGGCGATCGGCATCATGATCGAAGTCCCCGCTGCGGCGCTGACGGTTGCTGACCTTGCAACTGGGCTCGACTTTGTCAGCATTGGGACGAATGACCTGACGCAGTACGCCATGGCGGCGGACCGGATTAATCCGGCGCTCGTTGCGCTGCAAGATGCGGCTGCCCCTGGGGTTGTGGCGCTGCTTCGTGCGGTTGCCGAAGGGGCGGCGAAGGGAGGCGTTGAGGTCGGCGTGTGCGGCGAGCTGGCAGGCACCGTGGCGGGAGCCCAGCTCCTTACCGGAATCGGGATCTACGAACTCTCCATGGACCCTGCCGCAATTGATGAGGTTCGCGAGGGGCTGCTCGGCGCATAAGCGCACCCCTCACACCTATCTTGTGCACTTGCACGAATAATCGCGAGCGGTTCTTAGCGTTTTGCCCATATTTCCCCCTTGTGGCGGGACCCTGTCGCCCATACGTTGGTGCTGACACGACGCGGGCCGCTTCGGCGGTCACTCCAGGCGGCGCGGAGGCCCCCCGGAGGTGGAGGTCCGGTCGGCCGTCCGATTGAACGGCCTAGGGGAGGGAACCATGGCGAGTATTGCCAAGTACTTCCAGCTCAAGAAGCGTGGCACCACGGTAGGGACGGAAGTCCGCGCCGGAGCCACCACGTTCCTTGTGATGGCGTACATCATTTTCGTGAATGCGAACTACATCGGCGCAGGCGCCGCGGGTGGCGCGATCGGCGCCGCGGGCGCACCGAGCGCTGAAGCAATCTTCGCCGTCACCGCGCTCGGTGCCGGACTTCTCACGATTCTTATGGGCGTGGTTGCGAACTATCCGTTCGCACTCGCCGCAGGGATGGGGCTGAATGCGGTCGTCGCATTCCAGTTGATCCTCGGACTCGGGTTGACCTGGGCCGAAGCGATGGCCGTGATCGTTTGGGAGGGCATCTTCATCACGATCTTGATGCTCACCGGATTCCGCAAGGCAATCCTTGAGGCGATTCCACTCAACCTGAAGCGCGCGATTGCCGTCGGCATCGGGCTCTTCCTCCTCTTGATCGGTCTCTTTGAGGCCAATGTCGTCGTGAAGTCGTTCGCTGGCACCGTGCCACTTGGACTCTTCTCGGGCATCGGCTTCGGCGGCGTTGAAGTTCCCGTCGCGGATCTTCCGCACCTCGCAATCTTCGGCGCGGGCCTCCTCACGGCGCTCGCACTGATCCGCCGACCGGGCGGACTGCTGATCTCAATCGGCGTCGGCACACTCGTCGCACTCGCGCTCGGCGTGTCGTCGATTCCGACGAGCTTCGTTAGCCCGCTCGACGCGTCCAACTTTGTTGGAATCGGTCAGGCATTCGGCTCAATGTTCAGCGTCTGGTCGACGGGGGCTGGCTTCCTCGCGGTTGCACTTGCCGTCTTCTCCATCATGCTGAGTGACTTCTTCGACACCGCCGGCACGATGGTCGGCCTTGGCGCACGTGCTGGGCTCTTGAACAACAAG
>CAJABS010000195.1 GCA_903938075.1 uncultured Chloroflexota bacterium
CCTGGCGGCGCGGCGCTCTCTGCGCTGGCTGCGAAGGCGCCGCGTGGCGCTCAAATCACACCGCTACCGATTGCGAAGACCGAGGGTCCGTACGACTTTTCGTTTAGTGGGGTGAAGACGGCGGCAATTCGCCAGGCGCTCGTCGCGAGTGGGCTTACCGATCAGAGTCCAGGACGAGCAACGACGCTCACACGGCAGTTCGCAGAGCACCCACTCCCTGAAGCCGCTGCAATCGCGATCGCCGCCGCAACGGAGCAGGCCATCGTCGGCGCGCTGCGTGCAGGTGTACAGCGTGCCCTGCGTGCCAACCCAGACTGTTCGCTCATTGTTGGCGGGGGAGTGGCTGCCAATGGGCCGCTCCGTGACGCACTCGCCAGGGTTGCGAGTGAAGAGCGCCGTACCCTCGTCGTTCCGCCGCTGAAGTGGTGCACCGACAATGCCGCAATGATCGGTGCTGCCGGTGAGGCGCTCCTGCGCGACGAACGAGGTGCGTATCAGGATCCAAGTGCGGGCGTCGAGGTTCATGCGCAGTGGCGCATCGGAACGGCGGTGCCTGCATGAGCCCGAAGTATCGCCAGGCACCGAGCCGTGGCCGCGTAGACGGCCATTCGGCCAAGAAGCGCCTCAGCCAGAACTTCTTGCACGATCTCAACGTTCGGGATCGCATCGTGCAGGCCGGTGCGCCAGCCACAGGGGAGCTCGTCCTTGAAATCGGGCCAGGGCTCGGATTCCTGACCGAGGCACTTCTGGCTAGCGGTGCCAACGTGGTTGCCGTAGAGCTTGATAACGATTTGATCCCTCGCCTGCAGCATAAGTTTGCCGCGCAGATCAGTGCAGGGCAGTTAACCCTTGTTCACGGCGACGCGCTGACGGTTGACCTTGAGTCGCTTATGCCAACACGTGGAATTTGGCGGGTGATCGCAAACATTCCGTATCACGTGACGAGCCCACTTCTTCACCGGCTGCTACTGCTTGCGGTGCCGCCAGCACGCATTGTGTTACTCGTGCAGTTGGAGGTGGCTGAGCGCGTTGCGGCCGCACCAGGTGACTGGTCGTATCTCACCGCTTTTGTTCAGGCGAGGACGGCAGCCTCCATCGTGGCACGGGTCCCGCGCGAGGCATTTGATCCAGTTCCTGGCGTTGATTCCGCGATCTTGTTGCTTGAGCATCGAACCGGCGATGACGCGTTTAGGCTGAGCCCACACGACGAAGAGCGTCTCTGGCGGCTGGTGCAGGCGGGATTCCGCGAGCGGCGGAAGAAGTTGCGCAACGCGCTCCCGCGGGCGCTTCCAATTCTTGAGAGCGATATTGTTGCGGCACTCGCGCGCGCCAACTTGAGCCCAGACCAGCGAGCGCAGACGCTCTCGGTGCAGGATTGGACCGCCCTCCTGGCTGAGCTTCCAGAACTTGATGCAGGGGTACCGACGAACGCGGCTCGCGCGGCAGTGGCTCGACGAAGCACGAACGGCGGAGCAGAGGGGGGCGAACGCCGCGCGACGCATCCAACGTCAGCTGCAGATCAAACGGTTGAAATTGTTGCCCACGGCAAGATCAATCTCACCCTCGCTGTCGTGGGGAAGCGGTCAGATCGATATCACGAACTGCACTCCGTGGTGGCGCAGTTTGAAGCGGGCGACCGTCTCTATCTGCGTCGGTCAAAGGACGGAGCCGATTCGATTCGGCTCGCTGGTGTGCCACTACAACTTGAGGGGGAGAATCTCTGCGCCGTTGCGCTCACGGCGCTGCGCCGTGTCTGCGCGGTGCCACCGGTGGAGATCGTGCTGGAGAAGCGCCTCCCCGTTGCCGCTGGGCTGGGCGGCGGCTCGAGTGATGCCGCTGCAACGCTCCGTGGCGTCACTGAACTCTTCGACCTAGATATTGATGAGGAGACCCTGAACACCGTTGCGGCCGAGGTTGGCTCAGACGTTCCACTCTTCTTGGTTGGTTCCCCAACGCTGATGGAGGGTCGCGGGGAGTTGGTGACCCCGCTTGCCCCCTGGAGCGGTGAGCCCCTTGGGCTCCTGCTGATCACCGCGGGTCTGCCGCTGCGCACCCCAGCGGTGTTCGCCGCCTTCGCCGCTGGGCTCCGTGGCTCGGCGCAGGGGGCGGCCCTGGTCAGCTCGCAGCACCTTGCCGCCGAACTCACGGTCGGGATGAGCGGGGAGGGGCTCCTGCAGCGGGCCGCCGCCCTGGCATCGGCGAATGACCTTCTGGCCCCCGCCCGGGCGGTGGCGCCGTGGCTCCGCCCCTTCGATCACGCCCTTCGTCGGCTCCTTGGGCGCCCCCTCTCCCTCTCAGGTTCGGGGCCAACCCTCTTCCTCCTCTATCCTTCACACCGAGAGGCTGAGGAGGGGGCTACCCTGATCGCCAATGCTCTCGCGAGCGGGGAGCTCGTGGCGCCCGACGGCGTCACCCCCTCCGTGATCGCAACGAGACTGATCGGGCCAGAGAGTGGCGAAAGGGGAACAAGGTGAAGCGTTCGATTACTGGGGCGGGGATTCCTGCCGCCATCGGACCATACAGCCCGGCGATCGCCGTGGGCGACGAGCTCTACTGCTCTGGGCAGCTCGGACTCCACCCTGAGACTGGCGCCCTTGCTGACGGCGTTGCCGCGCAGGCGGAGCAGGCGGTGATCAACCTCGGCGCCCTGTTGGCCGCTGCAGGCTATGGCTACAACGACATCGTCAAGACGACCATCTTCCTTGTTGACCTCGCCGACTTCGCCACCGTCAACGAGATCTACGGTCGGGCCTTCACCCAGCCATACCCAGCACGTTCAACGATTCAAGTTGCAGCGCTGCCGAAGGGTGGCCTGGTCGAGATCGAAGCGATCGCGAAGCGAGGCGGCGCCACAGGATGAACCCCTCAAGTCGTGGGCCGGAGCGCCTTGAGGGCGTGACGGCCATCATCCTTGCCGCTGGAGTGGGATCGCGCATGCAGTCCCAGGTTCCTAAGGTGTTGCACCAACTACTCGGCCGACCAATGGCAGGCTGGGTTGTGGCAGCGGCCTCTGAGGCGTTCGCCTCAACGTCCGTTGTTGTTCTCTCGCCCGCTACGGCGGGTCTCGCTGAACTGCTGGGGGGAGGCGCATTGATTGCCGAGCAGCCGAAGCCGCTCGGCACCGCCGATGCTGTTCGCTGTGCACTTGCAGCGCTGCCAGCCTCTGCAAAGGAGCTCCTCATCGCCTGCGGGGATACCCCGCTGATCACCGCCGCGCTGATGCGCGAGGTGGTAGCGGCTCGTCGCGAAACAAATGCGCCCATTGCGCTCGCGGCGTTCGATGCCGACGACCCAACCGGCTACGGTCGAGTGATTGAGTCAAGTGACGGATCAGCGGAGTGCGTGGTTGAGGAGCGTGATGCCAGTGAAGAGCAGCGCGCCATCGGCACCGTGAATGCTGGACTCTACGCGGTTGATCGAGCCTGGCTCGCCGACGCACTTGGCGCCATCACACCGTCTAAGGCGAGCGGCGAGCTGTATCTGACCGACTTGATCGCCGCGGCGCACGCTGCAGGCACTCCTGCGCCAATCGTCTATGGCCCAGAGATTGAGCTTGAAGGGGTAAACGACCGACACCAGTTCGCCAATGTCGCGGCCGCACTCCGCGAACGGATCAACGAGGGGCATCTTGACCGTGGCGTAGCGCTGATTGACCCAACGACCGCATGGATTGACGTGCAGGTCGAGATCGCAGCCGATGCAGTGATTGAGCCAGGCGTGACGCTCGTTGGGGCAACGAGCATCGGAGCGCGCACTCGAGTCGGGAGTGGCTCGCGGATTGAGGCGACCACTATCGGTGACGATTGCATCATTCGATCCTCAGCGATCGAGGGTTCCAGCATTGCGTCGCACGTTGACGTTGGGCCCTTTGCGCATGTTCGACCAGGGTGCACGATTGCCGCGAACTGCCATGTTGGGAACTTTGCCGAGCTCAAGGCGACAAGCCTCGCAGCCGGTGCGAAGGTTGGTCACCACTCGTATCTCGGCGACAGCGAAGTGGGGGAGCGTGCGAATATCGGCGCGGGGACCATTACGGCCAACTATGACGGGGTGCAGAAGCGCAAGACGATCATTGGCGCTGATGCCTTTACTGGCGTCGGCACACTGATTGTGGCTCCTGCTGGGATCGGTATTGGAGCGAAGACAGGGGCAGGCACCGTTGTGCTTGCGGATATCCCTGACGGTTGCACAGCGGTCGGCGTTCCGGCCCGCATTATCAGGGAGGCGTAACGATGCTCGGCACGGACATTCTGATCATTCTTCTACTGATCCTCATCAACGGCTTCTTCGTTGCTGCCGAGATCGCGTTTGTCTCTGTGCGTCGCACGCGGCTCGATGAACTTGCTGAGGCTGGTGATCGCCGCGCCAAGCGTGCCCAGGTGCTGATGCGCGACCCAGGGCGCTTCCTCGCGGTCATTCAGGTCGCAATCACCTTCCTCGGGGCACTCGCATCCGCCGTCGCCGCAGTCAGTATTGTGACCGTCGTCGCTGAGCCCCTGCGCGAGATCGCGTTCCTTGCTGATCAGGCCGACACGATTGCCCTGCTCTTCGTGACCTCGATCGTCGCGATCATCTCCATCGTTCTCGGCGAGTTGATCCCGAAGGGGTTTGCCCTCGCCAATCCTGACCGCATCGCCCTCACCGTCTCCGGGCCGATCACCCTCTTCGCAAAAATCGTGAGCCCACTTGTGGCCGTTCTCGTTGGGCTCACCAAGCTGATCTCAAAGCCATTCGGTATCGACCCAACCCGTACCCCGGAGCTCTCTGCCGCCGAGATCCGTCTGATCGTGGAGCAGGGGAGCCAGCAGGGGGTGCTTGAGGCGGAAGAGGAGCAGATGATCAGCGCGGTGATGTCGCTGAGCGACTCCAAGCTGCACGAGGTCATGGTGCCCCGCATCGACATCGCCGCTATTGACCAAGAGGCGAGTTTTGATGACGCCGTGACCCTGGTGCTGACTGAGGGGCATAGCCGTACGCCGCTCTACAAGGAGTCAGTCGACCACATCGTTGGCATCCTCTACGCCAAAGACTTGCTGCGCATTATTGCCGCGGGTGGACCGCGCCCCCGTTTGCGCGACATCATGCGCCCAGCACTCTTCGTCCCGGAGTCACAGGCCGTCGATGATTTGCTCAACGAACTCCAGCGTCGCCGCGTCCACATGGCGATCGTGCTTGACGAGTACGGTGGTACCGCGGGCCTCGTAACGATTGAGGACCTTCTGGAAGAGATCGTCGGCGAGATTCAGGACGAGTTCGACGAGGAGGAGCCGATGAAGGTGATCCTCCGCGACGGTGAGGCCATCCTTGACGGGCGGGCAGATATTGATGAAATGGGCGAGCTTGTCGATCCGCCGCTAGAGCTCGAGGATGATGAGGAGTACGACACGGTGGGTGGATTTGTCTATCACCGCATCGGCCGCGTTCCCGTTGTAGGCGACACGGTGGCGGTGAACCCATTCACGATTACGGTGATCAAGGTGACGGGGCGCCGCGTCGGTAAGGTGCGCGTGACCTGGGATGCTGGGGCTGCGAAGCCCGTCGCCGATTAGGCGGAGATCACCCGGTCAATAATCTCTTCAAGTTTCGCGACGGCGCGCGGGTTCAACTGCGATAGAGCGCGAATCTCGCTAATCGCCTTTGCGCGCCACTCCTGTGCCTGAAGGCGGGTGTACTCGCGCGATCCGGTCCGCTCAAGTACCTGCAAGCCTGCGGCGACTGACTCGGCGC
The DNA here is from genome assembly GCA_903938075.1 of uncultured Chloroflexota bacterium. Classification (GTDB taxonomy): domain Bacteria; phylum Chloroflexota; class Limnocylindria; order Limnocylindrales; family Limnocylindraceae; genus Limnocylindrus. The sequence continues at coordinate 5,728 of CAJABS010000195.1, forward strand.
CTGGGTTTACCTCTGCGTAGAGGCTAGTCAGCACCGCGCGGTCGGCGGGGCCGGCCTGCTCCATGGCATGAAGGACAGGGAGCGTCTTCTTATGGCGGGCGAGATCGGAGGCCTCTTTCCCGGTGGTCGCCTCATCGCCCCAGATGCCGAGGAGGTCGTCGTTGATTTGGAAGGCGAGTCCAAGCGCCCAACCAAAGTTGCGGAAGCGGCGAATGACCTCTTCATCGTCGCTGGCCAGGATCGCACCAGATTCGACGGATCCGGAGATCAGGGCCGCGGTCTTTCGGCCGATCATCTCAAAGTAGTGCTCAACGCTCTGCATCTCCGTGCGTGCGCTTGCGGCAATGTCGATGAATTGCCCTTCGCAGAGCCGTAGACAGGTTTCGTCGTACAGCTTCATCAGGCGGATTACTTTGCTGTCGGAGAAGCCAAGCTTGGTGAGGTGGTGCAGCGCAACACGGCTAATCGTAAAGAGTGCATCGCCCGTGTTGATTGCCTGAGGGACGCCATCGCGAACCCAGAGCGTTGGCCGGCCGCGGCGCTCCGCGTCACCGTCTTCAATGTCGTCGTGCACGAGCGAGAAGTTGTGTCCCAGCTCCACTGCGGCAGCACCGGGGAGTGCGCGATCCCAGTCTGGCGAGATTGAGGCATAGGCGAGCAGGCCGAGGAGGGGGCGCATGCGCTTGCCAGGTCGGGCGGCCGGATCGGAGTAGCCCAGGTGGTAGCGAATCTGTTCGTACATGGGGGCCGTAATCGGCTCCTCCCATTCGGCAAGCAGATCAAGGATGGTGCGATCCGTCGCTGCAACGAGTTCGTCAAGGTTTAGGCTCAGCAGATCTCCCGCCGCCCCTTGCTGCTGCTCGCTCACGCGCCCCCCTTACCTCTCACTCGACCTCTTGCCCGGCGCGTACGAACGCGGCGCGGCTGTAGGGCAATGCTACCCTGCGCATCATGCCTGCACGTCAAAGCACTACGTCGCTGGCCGTCGTCACCTCCCGCTTCCGCCTCGGCGAAGCCGATCGCGTGCTCACCCTCCTCTCCGCGACACGTGGCAAGTTCAAGGCGATCGCCAAGGGGGTCCGCAAGCCAACGAGCCGTCTCGGTGGGGGGGTTGAGCCCTTCGCCGAGCTTGACCTCGCCCTCATTACGGGGAGAACCTTCGATACCGTGACGCAGGTTCGGAGCGTTCGGGTGTGGCTTGGCCTGCGCAGTCGCCTCGGCAGTGCGGCGGTTGCCTGGTACGTCGCAGAGTTGGTCGAACGTGCAACGAGTGACGAACAGCCCGAGCCCGAGCTTTATGCGTTGCTTCTTCATGCCTGGGATCTGCTCGAGTCTGGTGCGCCGGATGCGCTCGTGGCGCGCTGGGCTGAACTCGCACTCCTCGACGCGGCTGGGCAAGGCCCAGAGCTCGACGTTTGCCTGGAGTGCGGGAGGGCGCCCGTCGCGGGCGAGGCGCTCCGCTGGGATGACGAGGGGGCCGGCATCCGCTGTGCGTCGCACGCAATTGGTGGCGCGTTCTCCAGTGACGCACTGCGGCTGATGCGCGCTTTACGACGGTTTGCACCTGAGGAGCTTGTTGCGCTCAATCTGCCACCTGCCCCGCAGCGGGAGGTGAGTTGGGCACTACGCGGCGCTGTGCATCTCCTCTTTGGCGCGGAGCCGAAGAGCCGCAGCTTTATGGACGAGGTCCTGGCGCCCTAAACGGTGGCGCGATTCTGGTGCGGAGTTAGGCGGCGATGAAACCCGTCGAGGTAGCGACAAACCAGATCGCGGCGAGGAGTGCGAGCATCGCTCCGTAGGTCAGCAGAATGCGACGAAGGTCGCGACGCACGATTGGCAGCTCTGCTGCGATTTCGGCGGTGAGACGCTGTGTCGATGCGGCCCGGCTCCCAATTGGCGCTGAGGTGCCTGCAATGACGGTGGGCTTTGGGGCGACAAGCGACGCCTCATAGGCGGCAGCAGCGGCCTCTTCGGCGGGGGTCAGCCCACGCTTCGGCGCATCGGCGTGTGACTTCAGCTTCGGGCGCTGGTCGGGGCGGAAGCGCTTCTCTCGTTTTGCCATGACTCCTCCTTACAGGATCGTTCGCAGAGGATACCCGACCCAGCTCGAGGGAGCGGCGGGGACTGATAGGATGCAGCCGTGGACAGCCAAGTTCTCCTTGCAATCGGTGTCGCCGGGGTACTCCTTGCCCTGCTCGCTCTCCTCGTCGCCCTGATCGCAATCCGCAACCTTCGCCGCCTGCGCGCCGACTACGCGGCGCTGGTCTCGGGGAGCGACTCCTTGAACGCCGAGCAGCGATTCGCTCAGATGCTCGAGCGTGTTGCCCAACTGGGC
>CAJABS010000196.1 GCA_903938075.1 uncultured Chloroflexota bacterium
AACTTCTCCTTGAGCTTGGCGAACTCATCCGAGATGATCTTGGAGATGCGGGCCGGGCGCGCCAAGATGTCTTCCAGCTCGGCGATGAACTTGATCACTTCGAGATACTCGTCTTCGATCTTCTTGCGCTCGAGGGCGGCGAGGCGCGCGAGGCGCATGTCGAGAATTGCCTGCGCCTGCAGCTCGCTGAGCTTGAAACGCTCCATGAGCTGTGTGCGAGCAACATCAACGTCGGCTGCAGCGCGAATCGTCTTGATGACCGCATCGAGATTGTCGAGCGCGATCTTGAGGCCTTCGAGGATATGGGCGCGCTCACGCGCCTTCTTCAGTTCGTACTCGGTACGACGGCGCACGATGATGCGACGGTGATCAATGTGATGCTGCAGCACCGATTTGAGTGAGAGGGTCTGCGGCTGACCATCAACCAGGGCGAGCATGTTCATGCTGAATGCCGAACGTAGCGGGGTGAGCTTCAACAGCTTGTTGAGCACCTTGTGTGGGTTCGCATCCTTCTTGACTTCAACGTAGATGCGCATGCCGTCGCGGTCGGACTCGTCGCGCAGGTCGGCGATGCCGTCGAGGCGCTCCTCCTTAACAAGGTCGGCGATCTTCTCAACGAGTGACGCCTTGTTTACCTGGTATGGAAGCTCGGTGATGATGATCGCGGTGCGATCACCGCGCGAAGCCTCTTCGAAGTGTGTTGCGCCGTCAACAACGACGCGGCCGCGTCCGTGTGCGTACATCTGGCGCACGGCGTCAATGCGCTCTGTTGCACCGGTGAGTGGATTCTTGATGGTGTCGTAGCGGTACAGAATGCCGCCCGTTGGGAAGTCTGGAGCGTTGACGTACTTGCAGAGATCGTCAACGGAGAGCTCTGGGTCAGCGATCAGGGCGATGGCGGCATCGGCGATCTCGCCAAGGTTGTGCGGCGGAATGTTGGTTGCCATACCGACGGCGATGCCGGAGGAGCCGTTGACGAGAAGATTTGGCAGGCGCGCAGGAAGAACGCTCGGCTCCTTCTGCGTGCCGTCGTAGTTCGGGGTGAAGTCCACCGTTTCGTGATCGATGTCGGCGAGCATCTCGCCAGCGATGGCGGTGAGGCGTGCCTCGGTGTAGCGCATCGCTGCGGCAGAGTCGCCGTCAACGGAACCGAAGTTTCCTTGGCCATCAACAAGCGGATGGCGCATGGAGAAGTCTTGTGCGAGTCGAACGAGCGCATCGTAGAGAGCGCCGTCGCCGTGTGGGTGGTACTTACCCATCACCTCGCCGACGATGGCGGCGCACTTGCGATAGGCAGAACCACCAGAGAGGCCCATCTCGCCCATCGTGTACAAGATGCGGCGGTGTACTGGCTTCAAGCCGTCGCGAACGTCGGGGAGTGCGCGCGCCACGATCACGCTCATCGCGTAATCGAGATAGCTCGTGCGCATCTCGTCTTCGATGCGAATCGAACGGACGCTCACTCGTGCCTCGTCGCTCATGCTGCCATTGCCTCCTATACGTCCAGGTTCTGGACCTTGTGGGCCTCAGCCTTAATGAAGTCGCGGCGTGGCTCAACGCGCTCGCCCATCAGCATCTCGAAGATTTCATTGGCGACGGCGGCATCTTCAATGCGTGCCTGCAGGAAGACGCGGTTCTCAGGATTCATCGCCGTCTCCCAGAGTTGCTCGGCATTCATTTCGCCGAGACCCTTGAAGCGTTGCACGCTGACGTTCTTCGTCTTGAACGAGGCGATCGCCTCGTCGCGCTCTTTCTCGGTCGACGCGTACTTCGTCTCCTTACCCGTGCTCACGCGATAGAGCGGTGGCTGGGCGATGTAGAGGTAACCCGCCTCAATGATGGCCGGCATGTAGCGGTAGAAGAAGGTGAGCAACAGCGTTCGAATGTGCGCGCCGTCGACGTCGGCGTCGGTCATGATGATGACGCGGTGGTAGCGCAGCTTCGTAATGTCGAAGCGGCTATTCGAATCTTCCATGCTGGAGTCTTGAATGCCGGCGCCGAGCGCCATGATCAACGTGCGAATGTTGTCGCTGCCGAGAATCTTGTCGATGCGCGCCTTCTCAACGTTGAG
>CAJABS010000197.1 GCA_903938075.1 uncultured Chloroflexota bacterium
GTCAGCAGCCACAAGGCGCAGCAGGAAGATTGAGGTCTGCCCCACGAGGAGCAGCAGGATCACCACAAGGAAGAGGAGCCCGATCGCGATCGGGGCGGGCCAGTTCAGCACCGCCGAGAGCGGCGCCAGGATCATCGCGATGACGAGTGCCACCGCCTGAATCCAGAAGCAGCCGAGACCCGGGCCGCGGTCGGCATCGAGTGGCCCCCCTTTGTATTCGGGCATGGACTCTGGTGCGGGTGTAGTGCTCATGGAACCATTGTGGCGCAGAATGCCGCCCTCGGCCTCTGGTAGGCGAGGCGGCCCTCTAGAACTGTCAGCTGCACCACGCCACGGAGTTGACGCCCAAGGAGTGGCGTGTTGATGCTGCGCCCAAGAAGCGTCGCGCGGCTCGGGCGCCAGCTCGCGGCGAGATCAACCTGCACGAACGATGCCACAGCACCTGGGGTCACACTCGTTGTAGTGATAGCGAGGAGTCGTGCTGGTCCGGTTGTGAGCGCGGCGACGATCGTCGCGAGCGAGAGCTCCCCTGCGCGATGCGCAGAAAGCGCAACGCTCAGGCACGTCTCAATGCCAGCAATCCCATTGGCGGCGAGTCCGAACTCCACCTCTTTCTTCTCGCGTGAGTGCGGTGCATGATCGGTGCCGATCGCCAGTGCAGTGCCGTTACGGAGCGCCTCGCGACAGGCGAACGCATCAATCATGGTACGAAGCGGCGGGCAGACGCGCAGGTTAGAATCGAATGCCGCAGTGGTTGGCACGAGAAACTCGTCATCGACTGGAACCTCCCAGGCCCAGCGGCTATCGCCAGCAATCCACCCATCGGTCAGTGCAATGTGGTGCGGCGTCACATCACAGGTCAACGGTAATCCTTCGCCCTGAGCCCCACGCACCACTGCGAGTGCCGCTGCCGTCGAGAGGTGCGTCAAGTGCAGACGAGCAGTGGGCGCCGTTACAACAACGTCACGCAACACGGCGATGGCGCTCTCCACGGCGCGCAGCTCTCCCGCCGCGGGCCAGGGCCGCAGGCCGAGTCGCGAGGCGACGAGTCCGTCGGCCGCCTCACCACCGGCTGTGAGGGTCGGATCTTCGCAATGCTCAATCAGTGGAATCCCCGCAGCGGCGGCGGCCAGTAGCGCGGCGCGGAAGATGGCGCGATCGGCGATCGGGCTCCCGTCGTCTGAGATGGCGACGGCGCCAGCCTTGACCAGCGCCGCCACGTCGCTGACCTGCGTGCCGGCGCGACCAACCGTGGCGGCGGCAATGGGAAGGAGTCGCACGCTGTGGCGCTCGCCCGCGATCGCTGCTTGAAGCGTCTCCACGTTGTCGGCGGCTGGCTCCGTGTTGGGCATTAGGGCGACGGTGCCGTACCCACCGTGTGCTGCAGCACGTGTGCCGCTCTCGACCTCTTCCGATGCGTTCGCTCCGGGCTGTCGAAAGTGCGCATGTAGATCGATCAGCGCTGGGAGGAGTGCGACGGTTGGATCGCCAGGGCCAGGGTTCGCACCCGCCGCCCAGCAGGCGCGTGCCGCCGCTTCGCCATCACGCCAGGTCACCGACACGATTTGACCCGCCACGAGACTGACATCGGCAACACCAGCAAGCCCCGCAACCGGATCAAGGACCCAGTGATCAGCGAAGTTCGCGGTCAACAGATCGGTCATGCGCGCGCCTCAGCAACAACCTGTTGCAGAACGGCCATGCGCATCGGGATCCCCGCGCGCACCTGTTCAAGAACAAGGCTGCGCGGACCGTCGGCAACGTCGGGGTCGATCTCGACTCCTTCGTTCATGGGCCCTGGGTGCAGCACCAGCGCGCGTGGTGCCAGCGCAGCAAGTCGCGACTCAGTTAGCCCCCACGCGGCTCGATACGCCTCGAGCGAATTGAGCTCACCAGCGGTCAGTCGTTCGCGTTGAATGCGCAGCGCCATTACGGCATCGGCGTCACTCAACGCTTCGTCAATGCTCCCCACCAGCCGCACGCTCCCCGGTGTGTTGCGGAACGACGCCGCAAGTTCGGCGAACCCGGTGGTGAGCGATGCAGGGCCGGTCAGCACCACTGTTGCACCAGCGGTGGTGAGCGTATGCAAGTTGGAGCGCACGACACGGCTATGCAGCAGGTCGCCGACGATGGCGATGCGTCGACCGGCGAGCGATCCGTTTTGATCACCGAGGTGACGCGAGAGGACGGAGAGATCGAGAAGTGCTTGCGTTGGGTGCGCATGCCAGCCATCACCCGCATTGACGATGCTCCCGCCAAAGTGACGCGCGGCGAGCCATGGGGCACCAGCGCGCTCATGGCGCAACACGATCACCTGGCTGCGCAACGCCCCAAGTGTGCGAACCGTATCGATGAGCGACTCCCCCTTCCCTACGGATGAGGTGGCGACGCTGAAGGTGGTGACGCGGGCACCAAGTGCAGCGGCGGCCGCTTCAAACGAGATGCGTGTGCGGGTGGAGGGCTCGTAGAAGAGGGTGGTGACGCCAACGCCACGAAGTGCATCGCTGCCGCCAGCAGGAGAGTCGAGAAGCTGCTGCATCTCGCCTGCGCTAGCAAGCAGCTTCTGGAGTGAACGCCAATCGAGACCCGCAACGTCAAGGAGATGGCGGCGGCTGCGCTCCCCGACTGAGACGGCCTGGGTGACCATCGTCAACCCTCCGTGTGCCGACTCAGCCTTTCGCCTTGGCGGCGGCTTCGTTCGCGGCAAGGTGCTCGGCGAGCAGCTCCACCTTGACGAGGTCCTCGCCGTCAATCTCCTTCACACAGACGCGCACTACTTCATCGCTGGCCGTAGGGATGTTCTTCCCTACGTGATCGGCGCGAATGGGTAGTTCACGGTGACCGCGATCGATCAGCGCAACGAGGCGGATCGCCTTCGGTCGACCGTAATCAATGAGTGCGTCGAGGCCGGCGCGAATCGTGCGGCCCGTATAGAGCACGTCGTCTACAAGGATCACCGTCTTCCCGGTGATATCACCGGGAATTGAGGTGCCACGATGCACTGGCGTAACCGCAATTGTGGAGAGGTCATCGCGATAGAAGCTGATATCGAGCGTTCCTGACTCAACGGTGACGCCTTCGTGCTCTTTGATCGCCTCAACGATTACCTTCGCAAGAGGGACGCCGCGGCGCTGAATGCCAACGACAACAAGACCTTCGGTCCCCTCTTTCTCAATGATTTCATGGGAGATGCGGGTCAGTGCCCTGCGGATCTCTTCGGCGTTCATCACCTGTCGTGCCATGGCTCACTCCTTTGCCCCGCCGGCCGATCTCTGCCGACCACGTTGCGGGTGCTGCGGAACGATAGCAGGGCGGCTAGGCGAGGGCGCGGCGGAGTTCCGCAACCGCCTCCTCAGGAGAGATCGGCACCACCGGGATGCCTGAGGCGAGTTCCAGCCCACCGATCGGACGGAGGCGCGGGTGCAGCTCCCAGTGCCAGTGGTAGGTGCCGTCGACCCGCTCCCGCAGCGGCGCGGTGTGCAGCATGAGGTTGTAGGGCGGCATGCCGATCGCCCGCAGCGCGCGGACCGCGGTCTGCAGGGTGCTGGCGAATCCGGTGATCGTCGCCGCGTCGGTGTCGGCAAAGTCGGCGCCATGTCCGTTCGGAATGATCCAGGTCTCAAAGGCGGATCGGCTCGCAAATGGCGCAATCACCAAGCCGAACGGATCGCGATGAAGCATGCGTCGCCCGCCGTGCGACTCATCGGCAATGAGGTGGCAGTAGGCACAGCCGCCGGCGCGAATCGAGAGGCGCGCCGCGCCACCAATCTCTTCGGCGAGTCGGTGCGGCACCTGCGGCAGATCGTAGGCCTCGAAGCAGAGGTGATCGGTCATGGCACCCGCCTGACCCCCAGCGTTGCGCACATATTGAATGTAGGCAGTCGCCCCAAGATCGCGGGCACTGCGTAGGTGATCACGGATCGCCATCAGGAAGTTCGCGACAACGGCGACGGGCACCTCGTCAAGCTCGCCATGTTCGCGACCTGGTGCGATCAGTGTTGACCAGGATCCGGCGCGATCCACATCGCTGAGCGTTAGAAAACCGGACTCCCCCGCCGCCGCATCCATGCGCGTGCCAACAGAGTGAAAGGCGCCCTGGCGCAACACGCGTCGCGTTACCGTCGATGCATCCGCCTGCGCACAGTTGGCACACTCTTCATCGCGTGCTCCTGACGTTCGTTCTTCGTGAAAGCGTTGCGGCTCAAACTCGCGGTCGACGACCGTTGCTGACCACCAGCCGGTGATCTCGTCGCGACGCAGCTCCCAGATTCCACCGCTCATCGTGAACCCCCTGCAGCTGCAGGAACTGCGCTGTTCACATGAACGTTAGTGCTCGCGCTGTACGCGGCAAGTTCGCTCTGGTACGCCGCGGCAACGAGATCGGCAACGCTGCGAAGATCTGGCGCGGTGGCACCGATCACATCGCGCTCGCCGCGTGCCGTCGCCGCCCAATCCTGCTCCAGGGCAATGGAGGTAGAGACAACACCCGCATGGCCACACGGATTAATCAGATCAAATGGCGCAAGGTCCCGACCAACATTGAGGGCGAGGCCATGCCAGGAGACGCCGCGCTCCACGCGCACGCCAACGGCGCCGATCTTGCGATCTCCCACCCAGCAGCCGGGCGCACCATCACGCCGCTCCGCTGCAATACCAAACGCCGCACACGCGGCAATCAGTGCCGCCTCGAGTGCACGAATGTGCGAACGCAGCGAGATGCCGTTCTCGCGAAGCGCCACGATCGGATACATCACCAAGTGCCCAGGGCCGTGGTAGGTCACCTCGCCGCCGCGCTCCACGTGTCGGACGGCGATGCCGCGCGCGGCATAGTCAGTTTCGGCGAGCAGTAGATGACTCGGATCGGCGTTACGCCCAAGGGTCATGACCGGCTCATGCTCCAACGTCAGTAGGGTGTCGCGACCGCGACCCGCGGCACGCTCAGCCAGCAGCGCTCGCTGCAGGGCATGTGCCTCGTCGTAGCCGATTCTCCCGAGCCAGCGGTGCTCAAACTCCATGCCCAGAGCGTAGCCTCCCGCGCTCCCCATGCGCTATCCTCACCCCCCACGCGGGAGTAGCTCAGTTGGTAGAGCGTCTGCTTCCCAAGCAGAAGGTCGCGAGTTCGAACCTCGTCTCCCGCTCCAGCCCCTACACTCTCGCCATGGCGAAAGACGGCAAGAAGCCCCTAAAGAACGCATCGCTCGACACCCTGGCGGTCCACGCCGGTGAGAGCGCTGACCCCACGACCCGCGCCCACAATCTCCCCATCTATCAGACGGCGACCTTCACCTTCGAGACGGCCGATGAGAAAGAGTCGGCGGTCGATGGGGCGCTCGCCTGGGAGCCGAATAAGTACTTCTACACGCGCACTAACAACCCCACCACCGCTGCGCTCGAAGAGAAGCTCGCCGCACTCGAAGGTGCCCAGAGCGCCATCGCTTCAGCCTCGGGGATGTCAGCGATCGCCGCGGGGCTCCTCGCCCACCTGGAGTCGGGCGATCACCTAATCGTCGCCGACGACCTCTTCA
>CAJABS010000198.1 GCA_903938075.1 uncultured Chloroflexota bacterium
CGCTGGCCTTGATGGCGGCTGGTGAGAGGGGGGCGGCCCCCTTGCTGCCGATCAGGAGCCCATGCACCCCGACCGCCTCGGCGCTGCGGATCAAGCTGCCGAAGTTCTGGGGGTCCTCTACCCCGTCGAGCGCCAGGATAAAGGGGGCCTCTCCACGCGCCACGGCGCGGGCGAGCAGGTCCTCTGGGGCGGCCTCGGGGCGTCGCTTCACGACCAGGGCGACCCCCTGGTGCCCGTCAAACCCGGCCAACTGCCCGATTAGGGCACCCTCGACCTCAATAATTGGGATGCGGAGGGCGGTGGCATGCAGGACCATCTGCTGGAGGGCATCGCGTCGCTGCGGCACCACCAGAAGTCGAACCGCCTCTCGGCGGGCGGCAAAGGCCTCCTCTACCGGCCGACGCCCGGCGATGACCTCGTGCTCTGGGCCGACCATGCCCGCGACCTGCAGGGAGATCGCCCGTCGTGACGCCCACTGCTTGGCGCCACCCGCACTAAACGTTGGGCGTGCGACGCCAGGTCGTGGTCCACCAGGGCCGCCGGGTCCGCCGGGGCGGAAGCCACCAGGACGGAAGCCGCCGGGACGCGGTGGTCGCGAGCGCTGGTCGTCGCTCATGCCTGCGGCCCAGCCAGTCGCCAGCGCTGCCCATCGCGACCGTCGTCAATCAGTACTCCGAGGCTCGCCAGTTCGTCGCGCAGCGCATCGGAGCGCGCCCAATCCTTGGCGGCACGTGCGGCAATGCGCTCTGCCAAGAGTGCCTCAGCACCCGCTGGAAGCACAGCACGGTCTGGCAGCACGGCAAGTACGACGTTGATCTTCTCGAGAACCGCGATCAGCGCTTGAGCGCCAGCGCCGCTGCAGTTCGCATCCAGAAGGCGATTGCCGTCGCGCACCAGGTCAAAGAGTGCCGCCAGCGCCTCGGGGACGGCGAGGTCGTCATCCATTGCTGCAGCGAATCGGCTCCAGCTCGCCTCGGCGAGTGTCGCTGCGCGCTGATCGGCCTCGACATCGCCCGTGGTGATTGAGCTGCGTGCGTTCAGGGCAGCGACGAAGGCATCGATGCGCGCGATTGCCGACGCAGCTGCGGTGAGCGAATCATCGTTGTAGTTGAGATTCGTGCGGTAGTGCGCAGAGATCAACGCGAGGCGCAGGGCGCGCGGTTCAGCGCCGCCCGCGAGCAGGTCACTCACACGAGAAATGTTGCCGAGCGACTTCGACATCTTGTCGCCAGAGACGTGCAGGTGCGCGCAGTGCATCCAGGTGCCAACGAATGGCTTCCCCGTTGCCGCCTCAGACTGCGCGATCTCGTCTTCGTGATGCGGAAAGACGAGGTCAATGCCGCCGGTGTGCAGATCAAACGATTCGCCGAGGTAGCGCATGCTCATTGCCGAGCATTCAAGGTGCCATCCCGGTCGCCCTGGACCGAGCGGGCCATCCCACGATGGCTCGCCGGGCTTTGCCGCCTTCCATAAGACAAAGTCACGCACGTCATCCTTGCTGTACTCATCGGCCTCAACGCGCTCGCCGACGCGCATCGCTTCAGGATCAAGGCGAGCGAGCTTGCCGTAGGCTGGCCACGACGAAATCTTGAAGAAGATCGAGCCGTCCTCCGTGCGATAGGCGTGTCCGCGATCAAGCAGCTGCTGCACGAGGGCGATCTGCTCGGGGATGTGTTCCGTCGCGCGGGGCATCTCGTCGGGGGTGGCCATGCGCAGGGCGGCCATGTCGGCGCGGAAGACCGCCTCCCAGCGATCGGTAAGTGCGCGAATCTCGATGCCCTCTGCCGCTGCGGTGCGAATGATCTTGTCGTCAATGTCGGTCAGGTTCACCACCCAACGCACCGTGCGACCGCTCGCGCGGAGCCAGCGCACCAGCGTGTCGGCGAAGAGGAAGCTGCGGAAGTTGCCGATATGGGCTGGGCCGTAAATGGTGGGACCACACGAGTAGATCCCAACCTGCGCTGAGTTCAGGGGCGTGAACGGGCGAGTCTCCCCACTCAGCGTGTCGCGGAACTGCAGGCTCACTCCGAAGTACCCCTTCGCTGCGCTACAAGGATGGCGGCGCAGCGAATCGCCTTGCCGGCACCCTCGTCGCCCACCAGATTACCGCTCGACGCCTTGGCGCTGACGCGATCTGCGGGAATGCCAAGGAGGCTGGCTACATTCGCGCCAATCTCGTCGAGGTGCGGGGCAAGCTTTGGCGCGCTGGCGGTGATGAGCAGATCGACCCAGAGCGGCTGCACGCCAACGGCGGCGGCACGCTGGACGCTCTCGGCGAGGAGCGTGCCACTCGCGATCCCCTTCGGCGTCGCATCGGTTGCCGGGAAGAGTCGCCCCAGGTCGCCAAGTCCCGCGGCGCCAATCAGGGCATCTGCCACCGCATGGAGCACCACGTCGCCATCGGAGTGCCCGATCAGCGCTGGGCTTTCGGGGAAGGGGCGTCCACCGAGATGCAACGTGCCGCTTGTACCAACTGGATGGGCGTCATCGCCCCAGCCAACGCGGATGCGGCTTCCAGGGAGTGAGGAGAGGATTTCGCTGAAGGAGACCGTTGGGTCTGAGGGTCGTAGCAGTGCGCCGACGGAGAGAATGTCGTCGGGCTCGGTCAGCTTGCGCAGGCGTGCCGATCCCTGGACGAGCTCAACCGCAACCCCGATCGATTCAAGAACGCTCGTATCGTCAGTCGCCGCAGTGTCGCTGGTGAGCGCAGCGGCAAATGCAGCGACATGGTGTGCGGCGATCCCTTGCGGCGTTTGTGCTGAGACGACGCCCGCGCGATCAACGCTCCCTGAGCTGTGGGCTGTTGTGGCGCCAGTGACGCCTGGCGCGATGCGCTTCAGTGTGTCGGCGATTGGCATGACGGGCGCCGCGGCACCGTGCTGTAGGGCGGCGGCCACGACACGGAGGGCTACCTCGGCATCAACGCCTGGACGTGCGGCGTCGTGAATGAGTAGTACCTCACCTGCGTCGCCCGGAGCGCGCTCAAGTGCCTTGAGACCAGCGGCAACCGATGCAGAGCGCGTCTCGCCACCAGGCACAACGGCAACAACAGGAGCGGGAATCCACGGCAGGGCGGCATACGTGGCGACACGATCTTGTGCGGTGACCACAACGATGCGCCGAATGCCATCGGTTGACGCGAACGCTTCAAGCGACCAACGCAGTGCTGGCTTTCCAGCAATAGGGATGAGTGACTTGTCGACGCCGCCCATGCGCAGGCCAGAGCCCGCCGCTACGACGATGACGTCAAACGTCGGGCCGCTACTCACCGAGTGCCTCGGTGATCGCTTCACGTAAGGTGCGCACGGCGATGACCTTCATCCCTTCGGGCATTGGCTCGCTCGCGGCGCCACGTCGCGGGGCAGGAACGATCGCTGTCGTAAATCCGTGTCGTGCCGCCTCACGGAGTCGTCGAGCGAGGCCAGAGACGGGTCGAAGCTCACCGAGGAGCCCGACCTCACCGACAGCGACAAGTGCGCGATTGATGGGGCGGTCGCTCTGCGATGAGGCGAGTGCGAGGGCAAGTGGTAGATCAAGTGCGGGCTCATCAAGCACAATGCCGCCGACCAGGTTGGCGTAGATGTCTCGGTCGCTCAGCGCAATCCCAGCGCGACGCGCGAGCACCGCAGACAAGAGAGAGAGTCGGGCCGTGTCGAGCCCGCGACCGGTGCGGCGCGGTGTGCCGTATGCCGTACCCGCAACAAGCGCCTGCACCTCAACCAACATCGGGCGGCTCCCCTCCAGGAGCGGGGCAACGACGGCACCTGGTGCACGCTCATCACGATCATCAATAAAGGCGCGACCCGGATCTTCGATCCCAGCGAGGCCACTCTCCCCCATCTCAAGCAGACCCAACTCATCGGTCGAACCGAAGCGATTCTTCGCAGCACGCAACGTGCGCAGAGTGCCGTGACGATCACCATCGAGCATGATCACTGCGTCTACAAGGTGTTCGAGCGTCTTTGGCCCAGCGATACTCCCCTCTTTGGTGACATGGCCAACGAGGATCACTGCCGCCCCAGTTGCTCGCGCAACGCCGGCGAGCACCTCGGCACTCCCGCGCACCTGGCCAACACTGCCCGCGGGTCCCTCAAGCTCTGCGAGCGTTGCTGTTTGAATGGAATCAACGATTAGTAGCGTTGGGCGGCCGCTCTGTGTCGCCTCTGCAATGGAGCCAACTTCGCTCTCAGCGAGAATCTCAACACTGTCAGCAGCAACGGTTGCCATGAGCCCGAGTCGCTCGGCGCGATCGGCGATCTGTGCCGCCGACTCTTCGCCTGACGCATAGAGCACGCGTCCGCCAGCGAGCGCAATCCCCGCGGCGGCCTGCAGCAGCAAGGTGCTCTTGCCGATCCCCGGTTCACCGCCGAGCAAGATGATGGAGCCAGGCACGGCGCCACCACCAAGAACGCGATCCAGCTCGGGGACGCCGAGCGGGAGGCGCGGCGCTCGATCGGCGCTGGCTGCGCGCAGCGGTTGTGGTTGCACTGGCGCCGCTGCGGTTCGTCCACCAGCGGCACGCACGCGTGCGGAGGGTCGATCACGAACCGTCTCAACGAGGGAGTTCCAAGAGCCACAACTGCGGCAGGGATTCTCGAGGGCGGGCGCCTCAAAGGCGCAGGTTTGACAGAGCCAGACGCTCTTACTCTTCGCCATTCGGCGGAGGCGCTAGTCGACTGCGCCGACCGGCTCAGCCGGCACAG
>CAJABS010000199.1 GCA_903938075.1 uncultured Chloroflexota bacterium
ATGCTCCTTCACCTCAATGACGACGTAGAGATTGCCAGCAGGGCCGCCGCGGCGACCAGGCTCACCCTGACCGCTCAGTCGAATCTGCGTGCCGTCATCAACGCCGGGTGGAATCTCAACATGGAGTCGCTTTGTGCCGTTGAGTCGCCCCTCGCCGCGGCAGGTTGGGCACTGCTTCTCAATGATGCGCCCCTCGCCGCCACACTTTGCACACGGCGCTTCGACCGCCATCTGGCCGAGCATCGTTTGTCGCACGGTGCGCACCGAGCCGCGTCCGCCGCAGCCGTCGCACTCCTTGGTTCCTGAGCCCTTGGCGGCGCCGCTCCCCGAGCAACCATCGCAGGCAACCTTCATCTTCAGATCAAGGTCGCGCGTGCCACCACGAATCGATTCGCTGAACTCAACGCGCAGGTCGTAGCGCAGGTCGTCGCCCGGGGGTGGGCCACTTCGTCGTGCGCCGCGGCCGCCACCACCAAAGAAGCCTTCAAAGAGATCCTCAATGCCGCCGCCGCCGAAGCCACCCTGGAAGCCGCCTTGGAATCCACCAGGGAATCCGCCTGCGCCGCCAGGGCCTGGGCCACCCGCTCCACCACCAACGCCGGCCTCGCCGAACTGGTCGTAGCGGGCACGTTGCCCCGCGTCGGAGAGCACCTGATAGGCGTCGTTGATCTCCTTGAATTTGGCCGCGGCGTCGGGAGCCTTCGACACGTCAGGGTGATGCTTCTGGGCCGCCTTGCGGAAGGCCTTCTTGATGTCGTCGGCGCTCGCGCTCTTTGGAACGCCGAGGATCGCGTAGAAGTCTCGTGCCATCGCGCGCCTACTTCAGCAGCAGTACGCCGAGTCGGCGCACCGCATGGCGATAGCCAATGAAGCTAATCGCCGAGAGATACGCAATGTCGACCAGCATGAGCCAGTTCAGGTCGCCGAAGCAGAGCGAGCGCACCAGATGTGTGCCGCGCGTCAGTGGCGAAAGCTCCACGATCCAGCGCAGCGCCCCTGGGTAGATCTCTACCGGGTAGAAGGTCGCCGAGAAGAGGAAGAGCGGCGTCAGGATGATAAAGAGGAAGTCAAAGTCTTTCCACGAGCGCATGTGCGTGGTGATGGCGAAACCAGCGGCACCGAATGAGAAGCCAATGAAGATGACGGCGAGTGGGGTCAGCAGCGCGAGAGGCGACGCGACCAGACCGAGGGCGAGCATCACGATCAGGAACGCGGTGGCATAGATCACGCCACGCAGGTTTGACCAGAGCAGCTCGCCGACCGCGAGGTCGCCCACACCAACAGGGGTTGAGAGGATTGCGTCGTAGACCTTGCCGTACTTCAACTTGTAGAAGATGTTGAACGTTGAGTCGAAGATCGCGCCGTTCATGGCCGCACTTGCAAGAAGCGCTGGGGCGACGAAGGCCGCATACGGAACGTCGGCACCGCCATACGGAATGGTGCCGATGACACCGCCAACGCCGTAGCCGATGCCAAGCAGGAAGAAGAGCGGTTCAAAGAAGCCGGTCACGATGATCAGCCACTGTCGTCGATAGACGAAGACATTGCGCTCAAAGACGCTAAAGGCGCGTGGTGCGAGGCTGGCAATCACTTCAGCATCCTCTTACGGAAGAGGTAGATCGCGACAACCGTGCCGACGATTCCCCAGAGCAGCAGAGCGCCGACGTGGAACCAGACGTAGGTGACCGGGGTCCCCAGCGCCATCGAGCGGCTGAGGGCAACGCCGTGCGCGAGTGGGGTGAACCACGAGAGCACCTGGGCGGCAAACGGCAGATTCTCGATCGGGAAGTAGGTCCCTGAGAAGAAGCCGAGCGGGGTGATGATCAGTCGGAAGAGGAAGGCGAACCCCTGGTCAGACTTCTGTGTCACCGAGAAGGCGGCCATCGGCGCGCCGAAGGCGAAGGCGGTGAGCACGGAGACCGCGATCATGCCGAGCGCGCCCGTTGGGCTCGTCGCGATCCCCGTAACGAGAAGGACGCCGGCAAAGAAGGCGGCGGCGAAGGCAACCTTTCCTACGATGAAGGTGATCGCACCCACCATGACATCGGCGGCGTTCAGCGGCGTTGCCACCATGGCGTGATAGATGCGCACCCAGGCAACACGCGCCAAGATCGGCCACGCCGCCTCGCTGGTCGCAAGATTCATCGCCGAACTGACCATCAGGGCTGGAGCGATGTAGGCCACGTAGCTCACTCCGCCAGTGATCTCAGCCGCCTTGTCACCAACGAGCACGCCGAGACCAATGCCGAGTCCTGCGAGCACCACCAGTGGCTCAATGAAACCGCTGAAGACGGAGCCCTGCCACTCGCGCCGATAGACGGTGACCATGTAGCCAACAACGTGGCGCCAGCGCGTTGGGTGTGGTGCCGCCTCACGAATAGCGGCGAGCCGGCTGCGCGTTCGATTCGGTGCGACGCTTGAAGCGGCGGTCACTCGTCGAGGGTCCGACCGGTTAGTCGAAGGAAGACGTCCTCCAAGCTTGAGCGACGCACGAGCCAACTCTCAGGATCGAGACCGTGCTCCAGCGCGCGGGCGTGTGCCGCCTCGCCGTTTTCGCAACCAACGATCACGCGCTCCGCGAGACGCTCATAGCGATCGCCAATCCCTTCCAGCACCTTCGTGTCGATTGATTCCGTGCCGTTTGGGAAGCGCAGCTCGAGCACTTCGCGCGACGCATGTTCAACGATGAGCTGTCGCGGCGAGCCTTCGGCAACGATCTTTGCCTGATCCATTACGACGAGTCGATCGCAGAGCTGCTCGGCCTCATCCATGTAGTGCGTGGTCAAGACAATGGTGGTGCCACCGCGCTTCAGTCGCTGCAGCGCATCCCACAAGAGGTGTCGCGCCTGTGGATCGAGTCCGGTGGTCGGCTCGTCGAGCATCAAAATGCGCGGGCTAGCAATGAGCGATCGCGCAATGGAGAGTCGGCGCTTCATGCCGCCCGAGAGCGGCTCCACCTGATCCTTGGCGCGGTCGCTGAGCTGGAAGAGTTCCAAAAGTTCGGCGGCGCGCGTCGCAATGCTGGCGCGGTCCATGCCGAAGAAGCGGCCGAAGACGAGCAGGTTCTCGAGGACGGTCAGCTCCATATCGAGCGTCTCCTGCTGGTGAACAACGCCGATCTGGCCACGGATCTCGGACCCGTGGAGGTCAGGATCCATGTCAAAGATTTCGAGGGTGCCCGCCGAGCGCGGCGACACACCCGCGATCATGCGCATGGTCGTCGTCTTCCCGGCCCCGTTGGGCCCGAGGAAGCCGAAGAACTCGCCGTCGCGGACCTCGAAGTCGATGCCGTCCACGGCCGACCGCGCCCCGAAGACCTTCGTCAGGCCTTGGGCGCGGATCAGCGCGGTAGGTTCAGATGCGGAGTTGGTCATACCCATAGGTTAGACCTCCTTCGCTTCGCCTTCGATCGTCTCCTCGCTGGCAGGGGTTGGCTCACCACTTTCGGCGCCGTTTGCACCCTCGGCCTGGCTCTGCTGGTAGGCGGCGGTGCCGATCTCCGTCATGAGTCGCGCGAGCGCCTCGCCCTTCTCCTTCAGGAGCGCCTGGTCTTCACCCTTGAGGGCCTCGCGGACCTCGCCGATGAGTCCTTCGGCTTCGGACTTCTTTGCTGCATCGACCTTGTCGCCAAGATCGGTGAGCGTCTTCTCCGCCTGGAAGGCGAGCGCTTCGGTCTGATTGCGGAAGTCGACCGCCTCGCGGCGTGCCTTGTCTTCTGCCTCATGATCCTTCGCCTCGCGCACCATGCGATCAACATCGTCCTTGCCGAGCATCGAGCTGCCGGTGATGCGCACCTGCTGCTCCTTGCCCGTCGCGCGATCCTTCGCCTTCACGTCGAGGATACCGTTCGCATCAATGTCGAACGTCACCTCAACCTGTGGCACACCGCGCGGAGCGGCGGGGATCCCGGAGAGGATGAACTTGCCGAGCGTCTTGTTGTCGGCGGCAAACTCGCGCTCACCCTGCAGCACGTGGATCTCCACCTGCGGCTGGTTGTCGGAGGCCGTCGAGAACGTCTGGCTCTTTGAGGTTGGGATCGTCGTGTTGCGCTCGATGAGCTTCGTCATCACGCCACCCAACGTCTCAATGCCGAGCGAGAGCGGCGTCACGTCGAGCAGCAGCACATCCTTGACGTCGCCCGCGAGGACGCCGCCCTGGATTGCGGCGCCGATCGCCACCACCTCGTCAGGGTTCACACCCTTCGACGGCTCCTTGCCACCGAAGAGCGCCTTGACCGCTTCGACAACGGCGGGCATGCGCGTCATGCCGCCGACGAGAACGACCTCATCAATCTCAGATGGCTTCAGTCCCGCATCCTTGAGGGCGGCGAGCACTGGGGCCTTCGTCTTTTCGATCAGGTCGGCGACCAGGGCCTCGAGCTTCGCTCGGGTCAGGGTCACCACCACGTGCTTCGGACCGGTCGCGTCGGCCGTGATGTACGGCAGGTTGATCTCGGTCTGGCCCGTGCCGGAGAGCTCAATCTTGGCCTTCTCCGCCGCCTCCTTGAGGCGCTGGAGGGCCTGCTGATCCTTCGAAAGGTCGATCCCCTGGTCCTTCTTGAACTCAGCCAAGAGCCAGTCGATGATGCGCTGGTCGAAGTCGTCGCCACCAAGGTGCGTGTCGCCGTTCGACGACTTCACCTCAAAGACGCCGTCGCCAAGCTCCAGGATCGAGATGTCGAACGTGCCGCCACCAAGGTCGTACACGGCGATCTTCTCTTCCTTCTTCTTGTCGAGACCGTAGGCGAGCGCCGCTGCGGTTGGCTCGTTGATGATGCGCTTTACATCGAGACCCGCGATGCGGCCGGCATCCTTCGTTGCCTGTCGCTGCGTGTCGTCGAAGTAGGCCGGCACCGTAATCACGGCCTCGGTGATCTTCTCGCCGAGGAACGCCTCTGCATCGGCCTTCAGCTTCTGCAGAATCATTGCGGACACTTCTTGCGGCGAATAGGATCCGCCATCGACCTTGACCTTCACGCCGTCGCTGCCGGCATCCTTCTCAACGACGTACGGAACGAGGCCCTTCGTCTTCAACGACTCAGCGTCGTCAAAACGGCGACCCATGAAACGCTTGATGCTAAAGACGGTATTCGTTGGATTCGTCACCGCCTGGCGCTTTGCTAGCTGGCCAACGAGTCGCTCGCCACCCTTGCCAAACCCAACAACCG
>CAJABS010000200.1 GCA_903938075.1 uncultured Chloroflexota bacterium
CCAGAGCGTGAGATGGAGATTGCTGGCGCCGCTGGAGCGGTGCGTGGAGCCCCAGAGGCGCTCATCGGACAACTCGGCTCACCTGAGATTGGTGGCTCGTACTTCACCTTCTCAGATGAGAACAACGATCTGATCTGGAGTTTCCTTGCGGAATGCAATAAGCGTGGCTGGCTCTATAAGGGGAGCGACAGCATGCCGTGGTGCACGCGCTGCGGCACTGGCATCAGCCAGCACGAGATGACGGAAGGGTACGCCGATCGCGATGACCCCTCCGCCTACTTCGGATTCCCTCTCGTCGATCGGCCTGGTGAAGAGCTCCTAGCCTGGACGACGACGCCGTGGACGATTCCAGCCAACGTCGCCGCCGCGGTAAACCCAACGCTCGCCTATGAACTCGTGGAATTTGATGGGCGAAAGATGTGGATCGGCGCAACGCGCCGCGTCGCCGCACTCGGTGGCGGTGCCCCTCGCGCCAAGGTGCTCGATACCAAGCAGGGGAGCGAGTTGATTGGGTGGCGCTATCGCGCAACGTTTGATGCTGCACCAGCCGTAACCGAGGCACTCGGCGCAGATGGCGCTGCGCATCGCGTGATCTCGTGGAGTGATGTCGGCGCCGAGGAGGGGACGAGCATCGTGCACATCGCCCCAGCATGCGGCAGCGAAGACCATGCCCTCTGCATCACCGAAGGCCTCCCGCTGATTGCGCCAATTGACGAGAGTGGCACCTACCTTCCCGGATTCAACGACCTCAGCGGTAAGGACTGGCTCGCAGTCGCCGATCTTGTCTTTGCTGCGCTTGAGCAGAGCGGCAGCTTGCTGCGCCGAGAGAAGATCACGCACCGGTATCCGCACTGCTGGCGTTGCGCGACGCCGCTCGCCTTCCGTCTCGTCGATGAGTGGTTCATCAGCATGGGCGCAACCTATGAGAAGCCACGTGAGCAGCTGACTGCCGCCGAGAAGGCAGGGAGCCTTCGCTATCAAATCATGGATGTCGTCGACAACATCTCGTGGCTCCCATCGTTCGGGCACGATCGCGAGCTTGATTGGCTGCGCAACATGAGCGACTGGATGATTTCCAAGAAGCGCTATTGGGGTCTTGCGCTGCCAATTTACGAGTGCGAAGGGTGCGGTGCTGTTGAAGTGCTTGGATCGCGAGCGGAGCTTGAGGGGCGCGCCGTTGCAGGGCTAGAGGCCCTCGCTGGGCATAGCCCTCATCGGCCGTACATCGACGAGGTACGCATCGCCTGCGCAAAGTGCGGCGGTCAGGTGCAGCGCGTCCCCGACGTCGGGAATCCGTGGCTTGATGCAGGTATCGTCTCGCTCTCCACCCTGCGCTACCGCAGCGACCCTGAGTACTGGAAGCGCTGGTTCCCTGCAGACCTGATTACGGAGAGCTTCCCTGGTCAGTTCCGCAACTGGTTCTACTCGCTGCTCGCCATGTCAACCGTCATGGTTGGGAGCGAGCCAACGAAGACGGTGTTCGGCTACGGCCTTGTCTTTGCAGAAGATGGCCGGCAAATGCACAAGAGTTGGGGAAACTCCATCGAATTCGATGAGGCGGCTGACCGCATGGGTGCCGACGTGATGCGCTGGCTCTTCGCGGGTTCGCGCCCCGAGGAGAACGTGCATTTCGGCTGGAACGGCGCGGATGAGGCGCGCCGCAAGCTGCTCGTGCTCTGGAACGTCTACGCCTTCCACATTGGCTACGCGAACAGCGCTGGCTGGCGCCCTGGTGCCGCAGCCAGCCCGGTGGCCGAAAGGGGCGCCATGGATCGCTGGATCCTGAGCCGCACCGCCGATCTCGTCTCAACTGTGGAGAAGGGGCTCCGTGGCTACGACGCGCAGTCGGCCGTAGCACGCCTCGAGGCGGGGATCGACGAGCTCTCCACCTGGTACCTCCGCCGCTCGCGTGACCGCTTCGACCTCTCCACCAGTGAGGCAGATCGAAACGATGCGTTCGCCACCCTTCATGAAGCCTTGCTCACCCTGCTGCAAGCCGCGTCCCCGATTGCACCGATGCTCACCGACGCGATGTACACCAACCTCGTGGCCGACGGCGCAACGGGGAGCATCCACCTGCAGTCATGGCCGACGGCGCGTGTGCAAGGCTGGCGAGATCAGGCGCTCGAGGATGCGATGAGCCGGGTGATTCGCGCCGCCGAACTCGGTCGCTCGGTGCGCAGCGCCGCCACCATTCGCACTCGGCAGCCACTCGCGCTGGCGCGCGTCGTCTTCGGTGGTGACACGCCACACGCGGAACTCCTCGCAATCCTTGCCGACGAACTGAACGTCAAGCGCGTTGAGTCGGTGACTGATGCCTCCGGTCTCTTTGAGCGCAAGGTAAAGGTGCTGCTGCCAAAGGTAGGGAAGCGGCTCGGTGACAAGTTGCAGGTGGTGCTCGCCGCAGCCCGCTCAGGCGACGTGGAGTTCCTCCCCGGCGGTGCCGTACGCATTCAGGGTCTTGAGTTTGCGCCAGATGAGATTGAGATCCAGGCGATTCCTCGAGAGGGTGGCTTTGTCGCCGAAGCGGATGGCCTTGTTGTGGAGCTCGAGACGGCTCTTACCCCCGAACTTATCGCAGAGGGAGACGTCCGCGAACTCTCTCGCGCCGTTCAGGATCTGCGCAAGCGCACGGGTCTCCGAATCGGCGATCCGATCAGCCTCTATCTTCCCGAATCAGCGAAGTCGCTCGTCCCATACACAGAGCAGCTCGCGCAGAGCGTCGGTGCGCGCTCAATTGAGTTTGGCGCGACTGCAGGTGAAGTGACCGACGAGATTGAGCTCTCCTTTGGCGTCACCGCCTTCTCGTTCCGCCGGTCAGCCGGATGAGGCGGGCCACCCTTGGGTTGATTGCACTCGGAGTTATCGCTGTAGACCGCGGTTCAAAGATGGTGGTCGATGGCATGGATCTTGCAACCCCGTATCAGCTGATCGGTTCGTACCTGCAGATCATTCGTGGCGAGAACCGTGGCGGCCTCTTCGGCATGGTGCAGGGGAGTGCTCCGCTTCTTGCCCTTCTCAGCGTTGGAGTCATTCTTGCGTTAGTCATCTATCACGAGCGGGAACGACTCCCTCGGGTGTCGCCCCTCACGGTTGGCGTTGGCCTGCTTATCGGCGGTGCGATCGGCAACCTGATCGACCGTGTGGCGTTCGGCTACGTGCTTGACTTCATTGATGTCGGGGTAGGGAGCCTGCGCTTTTGGACGTTCAACATCGCCGACGCCGGGATCAGTCTCGGCATCGTGATCTTGCTCGTGGATACCTTGTGGCGCTCTCGTAGTACGGTGCGCACATGAGCGAAGCGCGTGAACTAGATCTGCCGATCCCGCCAGAGGCGGCGCGACAGCGTGCTGACCGGTTTGTCGCGGATCGCAGCGGTCTCTCGCGCTCATTTGTTCAGCGACTCATCTCTGAGGGTCATCTGACTATGGGCGGCCTCATCGTGCGTGCGAGCGCAACACTCATTCCAGGGCAGACGCTCCACCTCGTGATTCCGCCGGTGAGCGAGACGACGCTCCTCGCTGAGGATATTCCTCTCACCGTGGTCTACGAAGACGAGGACATCGTTGTGGTGAACAAGCCTGCTGGACTCGTCGTGCATCCTGCACCCGGCCACGCAACGGGAACGCTCGTGAACGCGTTGCTGCATCACGTCGAAGAGTTGCCAGGGATCGCTGGCGTTGCGCGCCCTGGGCTGGTCCATCGTCTCGATAAAGACACCAGTGGGCTCCTCATTGTTGCCAAGGGTGACGTCGCACAGTTGAGCCTGATGGCGCAGCTGAAGGCACGGCGCATCAAGAAGACCTACCTCGCCTTGGTGCAAGGTTCGGTCGCAGCCGAACTGGGTCGTATTGAGGCACCGATCGGTCGTGATCCGAATGAGCGGAAGCGGATGGCGGTGGTTGCAGGCGGCCGCGAGGCGACGACGGGATATCGCGTGCGCGAGCGGTTCCCGGGCTGGACGCTGCTCGAGGTGGACCTGATCACCGGTCGCACCCATCAGATTCGTGTGCACCTGACGGAGATTGGGCATCCGATCGCCGGAGACCCTACCTATGGAAATGGGACCAGTCGACGCGGTCCCGATGCAACGACGCGCCTCTTCCTACACGCGTGGAAGATCGTCTTTGCCCACCCACGAGATGGGCGCTTGATGCGGCTCGAGGCTGAGCTGCCTGCTGATCTGCAGGCGCCCCTTGATGCGCTACGGTTGCACTCCAGCAGAGGGGAGGGGTGATGGAGCCACAGCGACGCGTCGGGGCACCAGGCGCCCAGGTGATCGTGATCTCAGGTCCCAGCGGCGTGGGCAAAGACACCATCATCAATGAGCTGCGCCGCCGCCCAGTGGGCCAGACCTTCCACTACGTTGTTACCTGCACTACGCGACCGCCACGCACGGGTGAGATGGACGGCGTGCACTACCACTTCCAGAGTCGTGAATCGTTTGATGCGCTGAATGCTGCGGGCGAGCTCCTTGAGGCGGCCACAGTGCACGACCGCTCCTACGGCACCCCACGCGAAGAGGTGCGCGGCGCACTCGCTCGTGGGCAAGATGCGCTGTGCAAGATCGATGTGCAGGGGGCACGAAGCCTACGCAAGGTCATCCCTGAAGCACTCCTGATCTTTGTGGCACCCCCGTCTCCTGAAGCACTTGCCGAGCGTCTTGCCGGTCGAGGCACGGAGACCGCGGATGAGTTGGTGACGCGTGCACGGAATGCGATTACGGAGATGGAACGCGCGCAGGAGTATGACTACCTGGTGTTGAACGAGACTGGCTATCCCGAGGAGGCCGCGGCTCAGGTCGAGAAGATTGTCCTCGCCGAGCGTGCGAAGCACCCGGAGCGCCGGATTTCGGTGTGACGGGGGGCGCTGAGCCTCACGCGCTGACGTCGACCACGGTCCTGCGCGTCGCCGTTGATGTGCCAGGGGCGCCTGGCGAGCGGCTCTACGACTATCTAGCCCTTGACGGAGTCCACGCGACGGTCGGCGATGGCGTGATCGTGCCGTTTGGTGGTCGGCGTGCGATTGGCATTGTCGTCGCACTCAATCCGAACGATCTTCCTCCCGCAGGAATCAAACTCAAGCCGATTGAGGGCCGACTTGGCACTGCACCGCTGGTGACTCCACTCCTCATGTCGTTGGCAGAGACCATTGCGACGCGTTGGGCTGCACCAATCGCCACCACCGTGCGATCGCTCCTCCCTGCAGGCATGTTGGATGCAGTCGTTCTGGAGGCACGCAGGGTGGGGGAGGCGAGCGAAGCCTCTGCGCGCATCGGCCTTGGCGCAGAGTGGGTTGCC
>CAJABS010000201.1 GCA_903938075.1 uncultured Chloroflexota bacterium
CTTCACGCGCACCGGAGTGCCGAGATGCCCTTCAAGATCGCGCTGCAGTGCAGCGAGCTCTTCACTTGGCAGTGCGCCAGGCTTTCGCTTCGTGGTGATTGTACCGCGCGCAGCACCGCGAACCGTTGACGCGGCCGCCTCTGCGCCGCGCACTGTCACTGCATCGCGCACAAAGGTGCGCGCAAGCCACGCCTGCTCTGATTCTGGGAGGCCAACGAGCGCACGCGCATGCCCCTCACTGAGTCGCCCTGCGGCAACTTCGCTCTGTACATCAGTAGAGAGATCAAGCAGTCGCAGCGTGTTTGCGACGGTGGTGCGCGCCTTGCCAGCGATGACGGCAATCTGCTCCTGCGTCAAACCAAACTCATCGGCGAGACGCCGGTAGGCGTGCGCCGTTTCAATTGGCGACAGGTCGCTGCGC
This sequence comes from uncultured Chloroflexota bacterium, assembly GCA_903938075.1. GTDB lineage: Bacteria > Chloroflexota > Limnocylindria > Limnocylindrales > Limnocylindraceae > Limnocylindrus. The sequence goes on from CAJABS010000201.1 coordinate 422, forward strand.
TGAACGTTTTCAATGAGCGCAAGCTCAAGGCGTGATTGATTGCCAACAACACGCACGACGGCGGGAATCGTGCTCTTCCCTGCGAGCTTTGAGGCACGGAAGCGGCGCTCACCTGCAATCAGCGTGTATCCGTTCGGCCCCTCCTCTACGACGACGGGCTGCAGCACGCCATGCTCACGGATGCTCTCGGCGAGTTGTGCCAACTCAGCGGTCGAGAACTCGGTGCGCGGCTGGTACGGGTTCGGCTTGATCTTGCTGAGCGGAATCTCTAGCGCGCCCGCACGCGTAGCGCCCACGGCACTTGCCGCCTCTGGGATCAGTGCACCAAGTCCTCGCCCGAGCCCGGTGGTCTTCTTCGCCATGCTCCCCCCTTATTACTAGCTGGCGCCTACAGGGGTTCCGTTGAACACCCGGGCATCGAATTCTGCTGCAGCCTGTGCGTACGATTCGGCACCCGAGGTGCCTGGTGCGTAACTCCGGATCGCAATCCCGTGGCTTGGCGCCTCCGCCAAGCGTACCGAACGCGGCACGCGGGCTCGATAGACCAGATCACCGAAGTGGCTCTCCACCTCGCGCACCACGTCACTGCCAAGTTTCGTGCGGGGATCAAGCATGGTCAAGAGGAGGCCATTCACCTGCAGGGCGGGATTGAGGCGCTCGCGCACGAGGCGGATCGTAGCCATGAGCTGCGAGAGCCCCTCAAGGGCGTAGTACTCGCACTGCACGGGCACAAGCACCCCATCAGCGATTGCGAGGGCGCTTACCGTGACCAGGCCAAGCGACGGCGGGGTGTCAACGAGGATCACCTCAGCGTCCCCGGCCTGCCTCAGGCCCGCTGCAAGCTGGCGCTCGCCGCTCTCATCACCCGTTGCGAGCTCAACATCGATCCCCGCGAGGTCAGCGGAGCCCGGGATAAGCATGAGGTTCGGAATTGAGGTTGGCTGAGCGAGTTCTACGGCGGGGCGACGCCCCACGAGGAGGTCGTAGGCGGTCGGCGCCCCCTCTGGGAGGGTGAATCCGAGGCCACTGGTGAGGTTTCGCTGGGGATCAAGGTCGACCACGAGCACGCGGCGCCCAGAATTGGCAAGCTCAGCGGCGAGATTCAGCACGGTGGTGGTCTTACCGACCCCACCCTTTTGGTTCGCACACACGATGATTGGCGCGTGGGATCCGGCAGGGTGCTGGGTGGTGGTATTCACGCTCCTATCGTAGCAGGAGGGGGCTACGGAGGGGTTTTGGGGGCCATGTTTCACGTGGAACACCAGGGTCCTGGCGAGGGGGTGCGCCAAGGCGGCTGCGGGGGTATCCTGAAGGTATGACCAAGCGCATCGGTTACGTGCTCGGAATCGTGCTCGCCGCCCTTATCCAGGCGCGGCTGCTGCCCGAGTTTGACCTGGAACGTGCGATCAACCTACCAATCGTACTACTGATTGTTACAGCCTCAGCGGAGCGGCGTAGCCTCGTGCTGGTAGCTGCCACCGTGGCCGGCTTGACGATCGACACGGTGTTGTTGCGCCCACTCGGCTTAACCAGCCTTGCAATGATCGCCGGCGTGCTGGTAGCGAGCCAGATTCGAGGCGCTGGGGATGCCCTGTTGCCCAAGCGCTTCGCAGCACTCCTCTTTGGCCTGGCAGCGAGCAGCCTCACGATCCTCCTGCTGAGTAGCGGCGGGGCTAATCGGATCGGGGAAAACGCGTTCGCGCTTGTCGCGAACCTTTTGCTCGGCGGCGCTTTGGCGGCGTTCGGGCAGCGCCGACGCAGGGGCTACCAGTTCGACCAAACACTCCGCGGGTAACACCAGAACATGACAACCCCTCAGATTTACCCCGGCGGCGGCGGACCAAGTGAACGAGAGGTTCGTCGACGTCGCCCCCTACGATTCTTTGCCGCCGCACTCGTTGTTCTTCTCACGTTTGGCGGGCTCGGTGGGCGCTTGATGCTCATTCAGTTTGGCGCGACAACGTCGTCGGGCCCAACGACTGTAGTTGCGCGCGGCCACCGCATCGTTGAAGAGATCATCACGCCAGCGCGAGGCCTAGTGCTGGATCGCGGCGGACGCGTCCTTGCAAAAAACATTGCCGTGTACGCAGTGCAGATTCGGCCAGGAGACCTCTCCCTCACGGTACGTGCGCAAGTTGTGAAAACGCTCGGAGAGATCCTCAACATGGATCCAGTGCGCATCATCACACTGCTTGATCGCAGCACTGGCTCGTTGTGGGAACCGATTCGTATCGCGAACAACGTCAACGAGCGCGCAGCACGGTTGATCAACGAAGAGCACGCCAGTTTGCCTGGTGTTGAAACGATTGTTGAATCCCGACGCGTCTACCCGTATGGAACGCTGATCAGCCACATCGTTGGATACGTCGGCCGAATTGATGGTGTTGAGGCGAGCACACTTGCACCAGCCGGATACACCGTCGTTGATTTCATTGGACGCGCAGGTGTAGAGGCGAGCTATGAAGAGGCTCTGCGTGGCACGCCAGGCATTCGCCAGGTTGAGGTTGATGCAAAGGGTCGATTGGTGCGCATCCTTGGCGTGACGAAGCCACCAGTTAATGGAGCATCACTAACCCTCACCATCGACATTGATGCACAGCGGCGCGCAACAACCGCACTGGAGTGGGGGCTCAAGAGTGCGCGCACACAGGAGGGTGTCGTTGCGTCAATGAATCCGCAGAACGGCGAGATCATCGCGATGGCGTCACTACCCACCTACGACAACAACGATTTCTCTGCAGGGATCAGCAACGCCAAGTATCAGAAATATCTTGCAAACAAATACTCACCGCTGTTGAACCACGCGGTCGGCTCGTACTTCCCGCCAGGGAGTACGTATAAGCTCGTCACATTCTCCTGTGCCCTCGACTTCAATCTTGTGACGCCGTCGACAAGATTCCAATCCACCGCGTATCTCGAAGTCGATGGAGAGAAGTTTTATGAGTGGAATCGTGCGGGATTTGGCCGAACGCTAACGCCATCCGACGCGTATTCGTGGAGCTCCAACGTTGTGACATTCCAACTCGCACGACTGATCAAGATTGATCGACTCGCAAGCTGTGGTCGACAGTGGGGCTTCGGCGCACCGTCCGGCATTGATCTGCCGAGTGAGATCTCTGGCCTCGTCCCCGATCAAGCATGGGCGCGCTCCACGATTAACCGCGGTCTCTACAACGCAGAGGTGTTGCAATCAGCACAAGGTCAGGGATACGACTTGGTCACACCGATCCAAGTGCTCAACTCATTTGCGGCACTTGCCAACAGTGGAACGCTGTGGCGACCACACGTTGTGTTGAGCATCACACACGCAGATGGAAGCATCACGCCGATCACACCAGTGGTTAACGGTGAAGTGGGAATGAGGGAGTCGACCTATCGCGAGATGCGCCTTGCTGGGCGCAAGATGGCACTGAACCCTGGGCCATCACAAGGGATCTCGCGCATGCCGCTCTTTGTCTCCGCCAAGAGCGGTACCGCGCAATACGGTGTTCGCGACTACCTTGGCCGATTGCCGTATCACAACTGGATGGGTGGATTTGTCGCCCCCACCAACGACTGGTCGAAAGACGATTCCGAATTTGCCTACGTCGTCTTCATGCATGGAACAAACACTGCGGGGAATGCGGCGAAAGAGGTGACGAAGTACTACCTGCAGCTGCAGTTTGATTTGAAGCGGGACTATCGCACCCCAGCATTCTTGGCACGCGGGAACTTCTTCGGTGAATAGGCTCGACTCACCGCTCGGCTCCGCTCTTCGCCGTGTGGACTGGATCGCTGTCGCGGCGGTCGGCCTCCTCGCGCTCACTGGAGTCGGCATGGCCTGGCTCAATGCACGGAGCTATGGGCAAGAGTTGCTCACACCGAGTTCGCTCTTCGTGCGCTCGTTGACCTGGGTGGCGCTCTCCATCGCTGTCTATATCGTCACAACGCTTGTGAACTGGCGCTGGGTCCGCACCTTTGCCTGGCCACTCTACGCCGCGAACATTCTGCTGCTCATCATCACGCTGGTATACGGCGTCGACTCCGGCGGCAACAATCGAGCAATTGCAATCTTTGGGCTCACCATTCAGTCCAGCGAGCTCAGCAAGATCTTGACGTTGGTCGCGATCTCGACCGCACTGACGCGTACGGATCGAGCCAGCGGTGGGCTACAGGACCTGGTCTTGGCGGGCGCGATCGTCGCGCCACCCTTCCTGCTCGTTGTGGCGCAGCCCGACCTCGGCACGGCACTGGTCCTCATGGCAGCACTCTTCGGCGCCCTCTTCCTCTCTGGCGTTGCGACGCGCTGGGTCGCCGCCCTGGCGAGCCTGGTTGCCCTCGGCGCCGCTCTGGCGTGGGTCGTGGTGCTGGCGGATTATCAGAAGGAGCGACTCCTCGCCTTCATTGACCCGAACGCAGACCCCGCCGGACCCAAATACCAGCTCCTGCGCTCACTCGACGCAATCAGGGGAGGTGGCCTCTTTGGCGCAGGGGCCGATGGCACCTCCATCCTGACCCCGCTCCCCGTACAAGAGAGCGACTTTGTCTTTGCGGCCCTCGTCCGTGCGTTTGGTGCGATGGGTGGCCTCTTTGTGATCCTTTTGCTCGCAATCCTCGTCGGGCGCCTGGTATGGCACGCCTGGACCTCGACCGATGAGTTCGGGGTGATCTTTGCCGGCGGAATGGCCACCGTCATCCTCTTCCAAACCTTTGTGAATATTGGAATGAACCTGGGCGTTGCCCCGATCACGGGGATCACGCTGCCATTTGTGAGCTATGGCGGCGCCTCTGCCGTCTCGCTCGCCTTCGGTCTCGCCCTGGTGCAGAGCCACCGGGTACACGACGGGGGCTCATCCCCGCTCATGTAACAATAGAGCGCGGTTGACGCGGGAGAGCCCTGATCGTAGACTTCCCCTCCCGCGACTGACCCGTCCGTCAGCCCGCGACCGCCCAGCAGGCGCCGCCTGTACGGCGCACAGACAGTAAGGACAGGGGAACCATGTACGCAGTCATCGAGACCGGTGGAAAGCAGTATCGAGTGGAGCTCGGCAGCGAGCTGCACGTTGAGTTGACCGGCGCTACCCCAGGGAGCGAGATCTCGTTCGACCGCATCCTTCTTGTGCGCACCGACTCCACCACCGAGATCGGCACCCCAGTAGTTGCGGGCGCGAAGGTCACCGCAACGGTGCTTGGCCAGGAGCGCGGACCAAAGACGATCAGCTTTAAGTACCGACCGAAGGCGCGTAGCCGCATCACCAAGGGGCACCGCCAGGAACTTCACCTCATTAAGGTCACCGAAGTTGCCGTGAACGGCACGAGCGCGAAGGCGCTCTACGAAGCCGGTGCTGCAGATCGCGCCAAGGCGCAGGCAGCTGCTGCCGCAGTCGCCGCCGATAAGGCGAAGGCCGATGCCGCAGTCGCCGCAACGTTGAAGGTTGGCGCGCCAACCGAAACGAAGGCAGCGAAGAAGCCTGCCGCAAAGAAGCCAGCAACCGCAAAGCCAGCAGCGAAGAGCGCCGACACGTCGGCCGCCGACGCCGAGTAACGCAGCGAACGCTGAGAGAAGGAGACCACCATGGCACACAAAAAGGCAGGCGGAAGTGTTCGCAACGGACGCGATAGCGCTGGTCAGCGCCTTGGCGTGAAGGTTGGCGACGGCCAGAAGATCAACGCTGGCGGCATCATCGTGCGACAGCACGGCACCACCTTCGCCGCAGGGCGCGGTGTTGGCCTCGGCAGCGACTACACCATCTATGCAACCGTCACCGGCACGGTGAAGTTTGACCACGCGTCGCGCACGAAGAAGCGCGTCAACGTTGTCGCTTCACCAGACGCCTAGAGAGTCGCTGATGAAGCCAGAGATTCATCCCAAGTACAACACCATCGAAATTACGTGCCTCGCATGCAGCACGAAGTTCTCGATCGGCTCGACGCGAACCAGCGAGCTCAAGACGGAAGTCTGCTCGAACTGCCATCCGTTCTTTACGGGGAAGCAGCTGATTCTCGACACGGCCGGTCAGGTCGAGCGCTTCCAGAAGCGCCTCGGTCGCTCGCGCTGATCTTCATGCGGCGCCGACTCGGCGTCGCTGCGCGAATCGCGCAGGATCGCTTTGCAGAGGTTTCACACGCACTACACGCCCTCTCTCTGAGCGCGCGCCCAACAAGCGGCGCCGCGTATGGCGGTCAGGCGCTGATCGACGGCGTACTCATGCGCGGACCATCACACATCGGTGTGGCGCTGCGCACCGCTGACGGTGGCATCGCGGTAACGAGCGAACCAATCGCAACAGGACCTATTCGACGTCGGTTGACGCGGATCCCTGTGCTTCGCGGTGCCGTCGTGTTGTGGGAGACGCTCGCACTCGGAAGTCGTTGGTTACTCCGCAGCGCCGATGTCTCTGCTGGCGATGAGACGCAATCAAGCAGCAGCACCGGCGCAACCATTGCCACACTTGCAGTCACCATTCTCATCGCAGTGGTGATCTTCAATGTGCTTCCAGCTATTGCCGCTTCAGCCTTCGTGCACGCACTCGGTCTTACCGAGCTGCTGATTGAGCGAGCAGTTGACGGACTCTTGCAAGTAGGAATTTTGCTTGGCTATTTGGCAGCAGTGGGCCGCAGCAGCGATGTTGATCGCACCTATCGCTATCACGGTGCAGAGCACCGCGCGATTCACGCGCTCGAGAACGGTGATCCACTCACGCGCAGTGAGCTCGCGCGCTGGCCAACGGCTCATCCACGTTGCGGCACCGAGTTCCTCGTTGTGGTGATTCTTGTCAGCATCGTCTCCTTCTCGTTGGTCGGCCGACTTGATCCAATCCCAACGGTGATCAGTCGCATCGCTGGTATCCCGATTGTTGCCGGCCTCGCTTATGAGGTTCTGCGCCTCCTCGGTCGCTACCGAACAAACGTGATTGCGCAGATGCTGGCTGCTCCGGGGATTGCGGTGCAGCGCATCACCACACGAAAGCCTGATGACGGCATGCACGACATTGCGATCGTTGCACTTACGGCGGCGATTGAAGCAGAGGGCGGTGTTGTGCCGAGCGGCTCCGAGCGACCAGCCTCCCGCGCGCTGCAGCCACTGAAGGTGCGCTGATGGCTGACGTCGCACAGCTCAACGCGCGACTTGCGGCGGCGCTTAAGGCGCGCGCCGAGCTTGAGGCACAGCTGACGCTTCCCGAGGTGCTCGCCGATCACACTGCGCTTGCTCGCATTGGACGCGAACTGTCGCGTACCGCACCGCTCGCTGAGGCGGGCGAGGCGCTCACGGCCGCTCGCCTGCGGGTGACCGATTCGCGCTCCCTTGAAGCTGATCCAGGGGCGGATGCGGAGATGCGCGAACTTGCCGCAGCCGACCGCACCGAGGCTGAGGCGATCGAGCGCGACATCCTCGAGCGACTCCCAGGCCTACTGCTTGAGCCCGATCCGAACGATGGTCGAGACCTGTTGATCGAAGTGCGCCCTGGCGCGGGCGGCGACGAGGCGGGAATCTTTGCGGGCGAACTCTTCCGCGCCTACCTGCGCTACGCCGAACGACAAGGGTGGAAGAGTGAAGTGGATGCGATTAGCGAAACGGGCGTTGGCGGAATTCGCGAAGGCGTAATGGAAGTCTCTGGCGATGGCGCATGGGCCGCATTTAAGTGGGAAGCTGGTGTGCATCGGATTCAGCGCGTCCCTGCAACCGAATCCGCTGGACGCATTCACACCAGCACCGCCACGGTGGTGGTACTTCCAGTGGTGACCGCTGTTGACCTCGTGATTCCGGAAACCGATATTCGCATCGACGTGAAGCGCGCATCTGGCAATGGCGGGCAAGGGGTGAACACCACCGACTCCGCCGTGCGCATCACCCACATTCCGAGCGGCATTGTTGTGGAGATGCAAGACGAGCGCAGCCAGCTGCGCAACAAAGAGAAGGGGATGGCGATTCTGCGCAGCCGCATCATTGCCGCTGAAGAGGAACGCAAGCGCGCCGCCGACTCAAAGGCGCGCAAGGCGTTGATTGGCAGCGGTGATCGCAGCGAGAAGATCCGTACCTATAACGGACCACAGAATCGCGTCACCGATCACCGCATCGGTTTCGACAAGTTTGATGTGCCCGGCATTCTCGGCGGCGACTTGGCGCCATTCCATGAAGCACTCGCCGCCGCCGAGCAGGCTGCGCGACTGGCGGAGTGATGAGCGAGGAGCCGATTGCTACTCGACCACTCGTAGAGCGCGAGGCCGACGGACCCGCGCTGCTGCGGGAAGCAACAGCGCACCTTGAGTCGGCGGGGAGCCCAACACCGCGCCTCGATGCCGAGACGCTTCTTGCAGCAATGCTCGGCACGCGCGTCACCACGCTACGCACCGCTGTTGCTGCAGGCTTCCCACTCCCACTTCCGGCGCTCATCGAGTTGCCAGAACCAGAGCCGCTGAGTGATCGACACCCACAACTCGCCGATGCGTTGCGCATTGCACGTAGCGCACTCTCAGCGGGCGATGCGCCCGCAGCACTCGCAGCACTCGTGCAGGAGCGCGCAGCGGGTCGACCGATCAGTCACCTCACTGGACGTCGCGGCTTCCGCAGGTTGGAACTGCTCGTCACACCAGATGTGCTTGATCCGCGTCCAGAGAGCGAGCTCATCATTGAAACCGCGCTCGCATTTCTTGCCGACCGCGTTGCCGCCGATCGCGCACTCGGCCGTGCACCGCACCCACTGAACGCCGCTGAGATCGGCACCGGGAGCGGCGCGCTTGCTGTGGCGCTTGCCGATGAGTCACCAGTGCCGCTGCGACTCATCGCAACCGATATCTCAGGCGAAGCGCTCATGGTCGCGCGCGCAAACGCGTTGCGCTGTGGCGTTGCATCGCGGATCACCTTCATGCATGGCGATCTCGCTGAGCCGCTTCTCGCGGCGCGTGCGCCAGGTGATCCAGCACATCTTGATCTTTTGATTGCGAACCTGCCATATGTGCCCACCGCGGAGGTTGACGAGGCGACGAGAGACGCAAGCATTCGTGATCTTGCGCCGCGCGATTTGGCGCGCCTCAGCATCGCCGCAGAGCCGCGCCTTGCGCTCGACGGTGGCGGTGACGGCTTAGAGCTGATTCGCCGACTTATCGCCGAGCTGCCGCGACTGCTCCGCCCGGGCGGCGCTGCACTCCTAGAGTTTGGTGACGGCCAAGGCGATGACGTTGCGCGTATCGCCGACGGTCTCGGTATCGGTTGGCGCGTCGCGATTCGCGGCGACCTCTCGGGTCGCGACCGCATGGCCGAAATCCGTCGAAGCGGGTAACGCGTATGACAGTGAAGCCGACGCTCCCAATCCGACTACTTGTCATGGACCTTGACGGCACGCTGCTGCCACACGGTGGTGTGATCGCTGAGCGAACTGTTGATGCGATTCGCGCGGCGCGCGCAAAAGGGGTGATCGCCACCATCTCATCGGGGCGCAACGTGCCATCACTCATTGAGTACGCGCATCAGATTGGGCTCGATGGTCCGCTCATTGGCATGCAGGGGGCGATCGCGCGCGAGATTCCGGCGAAGGGCGAGGTTGGCTCCGGGCGCCTGATCCGGCACTTCCCCCTCCCTGGTCACCTTGGGGCGAAGGCGGTCGCCTGGTGCCGCGAGAACAACCTCTGGGGGCACGCGGTGATTCGTGATGACTACCGCCTTGATGTGCGTGATCCGCATGTGCGCCAGTACGAGACCTGGCTGCAAGGGGAGGCTCGGAAGCGTCTCGGCACGGTGCCAGACCTTGTCACCTACCTCGCCGAGCGTCGCCTCTACCTCTCAAAAGTGGTCGCCCACGCCCCCGAGGGGCATGTCGACGGGGTGCTTGATCGGGCTCGGGCGACCTTCGCTGGGGAGCTTGATGTGACCATTAGCCACCCCGAGTACCTGGAGTTCACCGCCCCTGGGGTCAATAAGGGGGCGGCGCTGCGCTGGCTCGCCCGCCGCCTGAAGATCCCCCTCGGCCAGGTGATGGCGATTGGCGACCAGTACAACGACCTAGAGATGCTCGACGTCGCTGGGCATGGGGTGGCGATGGCTGGCGCACCCGGTCCCGTGCGCGCCGTGGCGCAATATGAGGCACCCCGTTGTGAAGATGATGGTGCAGCGCGCATGATTGAGCGCCTAATCCTCGGATCAGCGGGAGAATAGGAGCCACGCACCCGTTGTGGGGCAGAGGAGAGGGAGGGGACCATGAGCAACGCCGCACACGATCCGTTGATGAACCTGAGCCTTCGTGAGGTTGACCCCGAGCTCGACGCCATCTTGGTCAAGGAGGCGGTGCGTCAGCGTGATCACATCGAGTTGATCGCCTCTGAGAACTACACGTATGCGGCGGTGCGCGAAGCGCAGGGCTCGATCCTTACCAACAAATATGCCGAAGGCCTCCCAGGAAAGCGCTACTACGCCGGCTGTGAATTTGTTGACGAAGCCGAGAACCTTGCACGAAACCGCGCACTACAACTCTTTGTTGGTAGCGAGCATGTCAACGTGCAGCCGCACTCCGGCGCCTCTGCCAACATCGCGACCTTCACCGCCGCAATGTCGCCAGGCGACTCATTCGTTGCCATGAGCCTCGACCAGGGCGGACACCTCTCGCACGGCGCGTCGGTCAACATCTCCGGAAAGTGGTTTAAGCCAACCTTCTACGGCGTTCGTGCTGAAGACGGTCTGGTGGATTGGGACGCAGTGCAGCGCGCCGTTGATGAGGCGAAGCCAAAAGTCGTAATCGCTGGCGCATCGGCGTATCCGCGTTCGCTCGACTTCGAAAAGTTTGCGGCCATTGCGCACGCAGCGGGCGCAAAGCTGATGGTCGACATGGCGCACATCTCAGGAGTTGTGGCGGCAGGGCTGCACCCGAGCCCATTCCCACATGCGGATTACGTCACCACTACAACGCACAAGACGTTGCGCGGACCGCGCGGCGGCATGATCTTTGCGCGAGCCGACGAAGCGGCCGCCATTGACCGAGCCGTCTTCCCTGGAAATCAAGGCGGGCCACTGATGCACGTGATCGCCGCAAAAGCGGTCGCCTACAAGTTGGCGCTCCAGCCTGAATTCCGTGCGTATATGCAGCGAACGCTCGACAACGCCAAGGCTCTTGCCGCAGCGCTCGCCGCACGCGGATTCGGCGTGATCACCGGCGGCACCGACAATCACCTGATCCTTTGTGACGTCACGCCGCTTGGTGTGACAGGCAAGGAGGCAACCGCCGCACTTGAAGCGGTCGGCGTGACGATCAACAAGAACAGCATCCCAGGCGAGACACGTTCACCAATGGTGACGAGCGGCGTGCGCTACGGAACACCAGCTGCAACGACGCGCGGCATGGGCCTCGCCGAGATGGAGCAGATCGCACAGTGGTCTGTTGAGGCGATCGCCGCCCGCGAAGATGCGGCAAAGCTGGAGCAGATCCGTCGCGAGGTGGTGAAGGTTGCGCAACAGTTCCCAGTGCCTGGCAACGATGCTGCGGAGCTAGCGGCACGCGAGAGCTAATGGAGAACGCTCCGCTCTATCTCTCCATCGCTGCACTGGCGGCAGTCGTTGCGCTCGTCGGCACCCAGCTGGTGCGCCGTGTTGCCGTAGCGTTTAATCTTGCCGACGCACCAAATGAGCGGCGCATCAACACAACACTGATGCCGCGCGCAGGCGGCTTCGCCGTTGCACTCTCGTTCTTCTTGGTCGGCGCGACGGTGACGATCCTTGCGGCACCACTCGGCCTGACTGGCGGCACGCCACTTCCAACCTCTGGCATCGCCGCACTGCTACTTGGCGCCCTGCTCGCTGGCGTTATCGGCCTCGCCGACGATCGCTTCGATCTGCGGGCACGTTGGCAGCTCGTTGGCCAGCTGGTGATTTCGGCGGTGCCGATCGCGTTCGGCGTCCGGATCGCGATCCTCTCCAATCCATTTGGCGCGGGCGACCTACTCATCCCTGATGCAATTGGGCTCGCCCTCACCCTCTTCTGGGTCCTTGGCATGCAGAACGCCATGAACTTCATTGATGGACTCGATGGGCTCTCGGGCGGTATTGCCCTGATCGCTGCCGTGACCCTTGGGGTGATCGCCCTCCCGGCGACTCCCCTGCTCGCCGCCCTCTGCTTCACCTTGGCGGGCGCACTCGCCGGTTTCTTGCGACACAACTTCTATCCCGCCTCTATCTATATGGGTACGAGCGGGGTTCTGGCGGTCGCCTACGCCCTCGCCGTTCTCTCCCTCCTCGGCACCGCCAAGGTCGTTGCCGCCCTCCTCATCCTGGGGCTCCCCATCATTGACGCCTTCTTCGTCATCCTCGGGCGCCTCCTCGCCGGTCGCTCTCCATATAGTGCCGACAAGACCCATATCCACCAGCGCCTGATTGACGCAGGGCTCAGCCACCGCGGCGCCGTGCTCGTCCTCTATGGCGTCACCCTCCTCCTCTCGGTTGGGGCGGTCGTGCTGACCGCAAGCGCCGCCGTGTACGCCTTCGCTGGGCTCCTCGTCGTGCTTGGCGGGGCAATCGTCTGGCTCTCCCGACGAGCGGAGCGCCGCACGTGAGCACCCCTGACCCAGCGCCAAAAAGCGAACGCGAGTTTGGCGACCCTCGGCTAGAATCGCCGCAGAATCCTGATGAGGTTGTTGGCCTGATGTCCGACATCGGCAAGGGTGCGTATCTCGCCCTCTTCTCGCAGATCGGTATCAGCCTTCTCATTGCGAATCTCGGTGGGGCACTCCTCGGACACTGGATCGACGGTCAACTCAGCAGCGGACCGATCTTCCTGATCCTTGGATTCGTTGGAGGCTTCGTCGCCGGCGCGGTGGCCGCAGCACGATTAGTGCAGCGAACGTTGCGCCACCTCGATGCACTTGACGTTGCAGCAAAGGCAGCGAAACGAGAACGTGAGGCACGCCAGCGCGATGCCGCACGAGAGATCGGGAGGGGTAGATGAGCGTCGCTCCGGCGAAGAAGAGCTCAACAAAGCGCACCCTTCTTCTTGCCGCACTCGGCGTGATCGTCCTCGACATCATCGCAGTCGTTCTTGTCGGTGATGTCGGCCTGAAAGATTTCCCTGGCGGCGTGATCCGCAAAGCGCTTGAGCCAATCGTTCCCCACACCGTTATTGATCTCGGCGGCGATCCAACGCATGCAGCAACGCTCTTTGACTTCTACCCATCCATTACCGGCTCCATCATCATGAGCTGGGTCGTGATGGCCGCGGTGATCATTCCGCTCACGATCATTGCGCGTCGCCTCAAGGAGATTCCGAGTGGCGTGCAGAACGTGATTGAGTTTGCGATTGAGAGCCTTTCGTCGTTCGCGATCGGGATCGGCGGGCCTGGCGCAAAGAAGTTCATCACCTTCTTCCTCGCCTGCTTCCTCTTTATTGCGGTGTCGAATTGGTCAGGCCTGATTCCAGGAGTTGGCCGGGTGCATGAGTTCCGCGCTCCAACGAGCGATGTGAACGTCACCGTCGGCTTGGCGCTCGTCGCCTTCGTCTACTTCCACTATCAGGGTGTTCGCGCACTTGGTATCGGTGGCTACCTTGGAAAGTTCTTCGCAACCAAGGGCGCCAGCCTGACCGACAAGGCTATTAATCACTTTGTTGGTGTGCTGGAGTTTCTCTTGGAATTCGTCAAGCCACTCACGTTGGCGATGCGACTCTTCGGCAACATCTACGGTGGCGAGCTCGCACTCGCCGTCGTCACCACCATCACCCTTGCGTACATCCCTGTTGCCCTCTACGGCCTCGAGCTTTTCGTGGGCCTGATGCAGGGAATCATCTTCAGCGTGCTCGTCCTCGTCTTCACCATGCTGGCCATGGAGGGGCATCACGAGGAGGGGCACGATGAGCACAGCCCGGCGGCGGCCGGGGATGGCGCGACGGCGGGAGCCGAATCGCGAGTTGCGGCACACTAGCCGCAGGCAGAAACGGAGCGTCGAACGCACGGCACGAGTCCGGGCGGCGACACAGTAGGAGGTAGGAACCATGGACAAGCTTCAGGCGGGCCTCGCGGCCCTCGCGGTGATCGGGCCGGCAATCGGCGTAGGTATGGCAGCAGCAGCAGCTGTGAGCGCCATCGGTCGTAACCCAGAGGCTGCCGGTGCAATCCGCGGCGTCTTCATCATCGGTGCCGCATTCGCAGAAGGCCTCGGCGTTCTCGCGATCGTGCTCGGCATCCTTTCACTCGTCTTGTAAGGCGACTGACTAACGATGCAAGCAGTTGACCTGATCCAGGGGGCGCTGAACGCCATCCCGTTTGCAGCGGCCGCCGAAGGCGAAGCCGCTGGCGCCGGGCTGAGCTTCAACCTCTTCTGGATCCTTGTCTCAGCGGCGAACTTCGGTTTCTTCATCATTGTGCTGCGCGCAGCCGCGCTCGGACCAATCACGAAGATGCTCGATGAGCGACGGGAGCGCATTGAGCGCGGCCTTCGCGAAGCGGCTGAGGCGACGATCGCCAAGAGTCGCGCAGAGGAGGCGGCCGGTCTGGCCCTTGCCGAGGCACGACGTGAGTCGAACGAGATCCGTGCAAACGCTGAGAAGGCCGCTGCGCAGATTCGCGACGAGCAGGCGGCCGCTCTCAAGGCTGAACTAGACCGCATGCGTGACGAGGCAGCCAAGCAGATTGAGGCGGCGCGCGTCAGTGCCCTTGCCGCAATCCGCAACGAGGTTGCCGATCTCGCCATTGGTGCCGCCACGAAGGTGGTCGGCTCCTCAATGGACGGCGATCGTCAGCGCGCCCTCGTGGGCGAGTTCTTGGACGAGCAGTCCAAGAAGGGGAACTGATCGTGGATCGACCGCTCGGCTCTGCACGACGATACGCAGCGGCACTCCTTGGCTTGGCCAAGGATGCGTCGACAGCGGCATCGCAGGCAGACGAGCTTGACCGCCTCGCGGCGGTCATCGCAACGCCGGGCGCGCGCCAGATCCTTGATGATCCGCGCACGCCAGCAGCTGGTCGAGTGGCAGCACTCGAGAAGGCGGCGGGCGGCACGGTGAGCCCACACATTCATACGTTGGTCGGCATGTTGGCGCGACGACGCACCCTTGCGTCGATCCCGGCGATTGCCGAGGCAACACGCGACGCGCTGAATGCGCGTAACGGCGTCACCATTGCACGCGTGGTCACCGCCCTCGAGGCGAGCCCTGCGGAGCGCACACGGTTTGAAACCCAGGCCACCACGATGGCGGGCCATGCAGTTCAGATGTCATTCGAAGTAGACGCAAGCATCGTCGGTGGAGCAACGCTCCGCGTCGGCGATCGACTTGTTGATGGCAGCGTTAAGGGGCGGCTCTCGCGAATGCGTGAGCGGATCCTCTCGGTCGCCGGCTGAACCGGCAGAGCGCGTAGAGCAGCGAGGAGCGAGAAGATCATGGCAATTAAGTCCGACGAGATCATTAGCATTCTGAAGGCCCAGATCGAAGGGTTCGATGGGAGCGCTGAGTCGCGCACCGTCGGCACCGTTGTTGAGGTGGGTGATGGCATTGCACAGGTCTACGGACTTTCAGGCGCGCTCTCGTCTGAACTTCTGGAGTTCCCAAACGGCGTTGCCGGCATGGCCTTGAACCTTGGTGAAGAGACCGTCGGCGCCGTGCTCCTTGGCGACGCGAAGTCCATCAAGGAAGGCGACACCGTCAAGACGACCGGCAAGGTTGTTGAGGTTCCCGTCGGCGCTGAGCTGATCGGACGTGTTGTTGACCCGCTCGGTCGACCGCTCGACGGCAAGGGTCCAATCAACGCGAAGAAATCGCGCCCAGTTGAGCGCATCGCTCCAGGCGTGATCAGCCGCAAGTCGGTGACCACACCGGTGCAGACCGGCATCAAGGCCGTTGACGCACTGATTCCAATCGGCCGCGGTCAGCGCGAGTTGATCATTGGCGACCGTCAGACCGGCAAGACCGCCGTTGCCGTCGACACGATCATCAATCAGAAGGGGAAGGGCCTCATCTGCATCTACGTCGCAATCGGCCAGAAGCTCTCGACCGTGCGCACCGTTGTGGCGCAGCTCGAGAAGCATGGCGCGATGGCACACACGGTTGTAGTGGTTGCCGGCGCCGAAGATCCAGCACCGCTCCAGTACCTCGCACCATTCGCCGGTTGCGCGATTGGCGAAGAGATCATGGAGAACGGCGTCACCATTGACGGCGTGCTCGTGCGCGACGCGCTCTGCGTGTACGACGACCTTTCGAAGCACGCGGTTGCGTATCGCGAAATGGCGTTGCTCTTGCGCCGACCACCAGGACGCGAAGCCTACCCAGGCGACGTCTTCTATCTGCACAGCCGTCTCTTGGAGCGCGCAGCGCGCCTCTCCGACGATCTTGGCGGTGGCTCACTGACGGCGCTGCCGATCATTGAGACGCAGGCGGGCGACGTGTCAGCCTACATTCCGACGAACGTCATCTCGATCACCGACGGTCAGATCTTCTTGGAGACCGACCTCTTCAACGCTGGTCAGCGACCAGCGGTGAACGTGGGTATCTCTGTATCGCGCGTGGGTTCCGCCGCGCAGACAAAGGCGATGAAGAAGGTTGCCGGTCCGTTGAAGCTTGACCTTGCGCAGTACCGCGAACTTGCGGCCTTCGCACAGTTCTCAGGTGACCTCGACAAGTCGACACGCGACCAGCTGACGCGCGGCGAGAAGCTCTCGTCGATCATGCGCCAGCCGCAGTACCAGCCGGTCTCCATGGAGCGCCAGGTTGCGATTCTGTACGTGGCATCGAAGGGGAAGCTCGACGACGTACCAACGCCACGCGTTGGTGAGTTCGAGTCGGGCTTCGGCACCTTCCTTGAGCGCGAGCGCGCAGCGATCTTGACGAGCATCGCCAAGGAGAACGCGATCTCTGACGATTCAGCGAAGGGTCTCGACGAGGCCGTCGACGCATTCCGAAAGGGGTTCCTCGCCTAACGGCGGGGGACGAGCGGCGAGGAGAGCATGCCAAGTCAGCGCGAGATTCGACGTCGAATCGGATCGGTGAAGAACATTCGCCAGATCACCCGCGCCATGCAGTTCGTTGCCGCCTCGAAGTTGAAGCGCGCCCAAGACGCCACGCTGGCAAGCCGCCCCTACGGGCACTCGATCGACGAGGTCATCGCCGACCTCGCCTCTGTGCTCGGCGAAGAGGGGCACCCACTGCTGCGCACCCCAGCGAGCGGCGCACCACGAACGATCGTGCTCTTCACGACCGACCGCGGCCTTGCGGGCGCCCTGAACAGCAACCTGATCCGCTTCGCCCTGAAGGAGCTCGAGACGGCGGGCGCAGGGAGCACGATCATCACCATCGGCAAGAAGGGGCGCGATGCGCTCGCCCGCGGCGGCTACGAGATCAGCGCCGCCTTCCCTGGCTACGGCGATAAGCCGACCTTCGGCGACATCACCGCACTCGTCACCCTTCTGGTCGACGATTTCCTTTCAGGTCGCTCGGCGGGCGTCACCCTCATCCACCCAGCATTCATCAGCACGCTGACGCAGCGCCCAGAGGCGGTGCAGCTGCTTCCAATCAGGGCGTCGGCCGACACCGCCGGCATTCCTGGGAACCAGTTCCTCTTTGAGCCCGACCCAGCCGCAGTGCTTGAAGCGCTGCTGCCACGCTACGTTGCGACCCGCATCTTCCAGGGTGTGCTCGAGACCACTGCATGCGAGCAGTCGAGCCGCATGGTGGCGATGAAGAATGCAACCGAGAACGCAGGCGATCTCATTAGTGATCTCACGCTTACGTACAACAAGGTGCGACAGTCGAACATTACGCGTGAAATGATCGAAATTGCTTCAGGCGCAAGCGCGAACTGAAGATAGAAAGGCAGGAGGAGTGATGGCGAACGCAACCGCAGCAAAGGCAGGAGCCGTAGGAACCGTAGTTTCGATTACGGGACCGGTCGTTGACATTGAGTTCGCCGCACGCGAGCTGCCAGCGATTTACAACGCCGTACGCATTGATCGAGCCGATGGCTCGCTCGTTGTTGAGGTGCAGCAGCACCTTGGAAACAATCGCGTGCGCACCGTTGCCATGACCACAACCGACGGGCTCGCCCGCGGCGCGAAGGCGACCGACCTCGGCGCACCGATCTCGGTGCCTGTTGGTGCAGGAACGCTCGGCCGTGTGTTCAACGTGCTCGGTGAGCCGATCGACCAGGCTGGCGAGGCGAAGGTGGATCAGTACCTGCCAATCCACCGCTCCGCACCACCGTACGAAGACCTCACCACCGAGACCGAACTCTTCGAAACCGGCATCAAGGTCATCGACCTTGTCTGCCCATTCAAGAAGGGCGGAAAGATCGGCATCTTCGGCGGCGCCGGCGTCGGCAAGACCGTCGTGATTCAGGAGCTCATTCGCAACGTTGCGCAAGAGCACTCTGGCTACTCCGTGTTCGCGGGTGTCGGTGAGCGTTCGCGCGAAGGAAACGACCTGATCGGCGAAATGCGCGACTCAGGCGTTATCGACAAGACCGTGATGGTGTTCGGCCAGATGAACGAGCCACCTGGAGCACGACTTCGCGTCGCACTCTCGGGCTTGACGATGGCCGAGTACTTCCGCGATGCGGAAGGGCGCGACGTGCTGCTCTTCATCGACAACATCTTCCGCTTCACCCAGGCGGGCTCTGAGGTTTCCGCGTTGCTCGGCCGCATGCCAAGCGCCGTGGGCTATCAGCCAAACCTGGCGACGGAGATGGCGGCGCTCCAGGAGCGCATTACGTCGACGAAGAAGGGTTCGATTACCTCGCTGCAGGCCGTGTACGTGCCAGCAGACGACTACACCGACCCAGCGCCAGCAACCACCTTCGGACACCTTGACTCGACGATTCGCCTCGAGCGATCGATCACCGAGCTTGGTATCTATCCGGCGGTGGACCCGTTGACGTCGACGTCGCGCGTGCTCGATCCGCTCGTGGTTGGTGTGAACCACTACGAGACGGCGCGAGAGGTGCAGCGCGTGCTGCAGCGATACCGCGACTTGCAGGACATCATCGCCATCCTTGGTCAGGACGAGCTTTCGCCTGATGACAAGCTGTTGGTGAACCGCGCCCGTAAGTTGCAGCGCTTCATGAGCCAGCCGTTCTTCGTGGCCGAGGTATTCACCGGCCGCCCCGGCAAGTTCGTGAAGATCGCCGACACGATCGCCTCGTTCCGCGAGATCCTTGAAGGGAAGGCCGACGAACTGCCAGAGCAGGCGTTCTTCCTTGCAGGAACCCTCGATGACGTGCGGGCGAACGCCGTCGCGCTGAACAAGTAAGGGTTCGTACCGACATGCCATTTACGTTGGAGATCGTGACGCCGGAGCGCCTCGCCTGGAAGGGCGAGGCCTCCGCGTTGGTCTTGCCAACGATTGATGGCGAGGTCGGCATTCTGCCGAAGCACGAGCCGTACGTAACGGTGCTCGGCGCTGGCGAGGGTCGCATCACCGCACTCGACGGATCGATTGAGTACATCGCCATCATTGGTGGCTTCGTGCAGGTGCGACCCGATCGTGTGGTGGTGCTGGCCGAGTCGGCCGACCTGTCGGGCGAGCTCGACACCGCCGCTGTCGAGAAGGCGAAAGCCGCCGCGGAAGCGGCAATCTCTGGCGCTGGCACACAGGACCCAGCCTCGCTCGCAACCGCCCGAGCCTCTCTCAGCCGCGCCCTCCTGCACCTCCGGGTCGCCGAGCGCCGTCGCAAGCGCTAGCGCCCGCCGCCGCCCGTGCGGGTGGCCCAAGAAAGTGAGCCCCTGTTGGACGCTTCTGCTGCAAACGGCGAGAATCCGCCCATGACCGCCGTGAAGCCGTTCTCGTGGGAGTACCGTCCGATCCCCCTCGCCAAGGAGGAGTTCCGCATTCAAGGCGGGCGTCCCCTCGCTGGTCGCGTGCGGGTGAGCGGCGCCAAGAACGCCGCCCTCAAGGTGATGGCCGCAGCGGTGCTGACCGGGGAGCGCGTGAACCTCGAGAACATCCCTGGAATCCTCGACATCGATGTGCTCGCCGAAACCCTGCGCGACATCGGCGTCACGATTGAGCGACCAACCCCCGAGACGATGACCCTGCAGGCCGCCAACGCAGAGTGGCTCTTTGTGCCGCTTGAAGCCGCCGCCAAAATGCGCGCCAGCTTCATGTTGCTCGGCCCACTCCTCGCCCGCTTCGGCCGCGTGATCATTAGCAACCCAGGTGGTGACCGCATCGGTCGACGTCCCGTCAACCTGCACGTTGACGCGATGCGCGCACTCGGCGCCGAGATTGATTACCGCGACGGCTACTACTTCGCCAAGAGCAACGGCCGACTCAAGGGGGCAACGATCACCTTCCCGCAGATCACCGTGATGGGCACCGAGAACGCGATTCTTGCCGCCGTACTGGCGAAGGGCACAACCGTGATCACTCCCGCGGCGCAGGAGCCTGAGGTAGATGACCTGATCACACTACTCAACGCCATGGGTGCTCAAGTTGCACGAACCAAACCGGATCGCATTGAGGTGCAAGGCGTTGACGCACTCCACGGCGCAACGCACCGCATCATGCCGGACCGCATTGAGGCGGGCACATTCGCTGCGGCAGCAGCAGTGGTCGGCGGCACGATCAACGTTGATGGTGTTGAGCCAACACATATGAAGGCGTTCATCGATCTGCTCGATCAACTCGGGGCTGACTACGCTATTGAGGCCGATCCAACGGACGCAACACGTAAGAGCCTGCGCGTCACCGGACTACCAGTGGGTGGTGCATACAAGCCCACCAACATTCGCACGCAACCGTTCCCTGGGCTCGCCACCGACCTGCAGCCATCAGCCGGCTTGATGCTGACGCGCGCCGCGGGCACGAGCACCATTGAAGAGACGATCTTTGAAGATCGCCTTGAATGGCTCGTTGGCCTGCGTGGGTTTGGCGCACAGGTAGAGATCGTTGATCCGCGCACTGCACGTGTCACGGGGCCAACCACGTTCGTTGCTGCTGAGGCGGAGATCCCCGATCTGCGCGCAGGTGCCACACTGATGCTCGCCGCACTTGCCGCACCTGGGGCCAGCCGTATTCACGGCGCGCACCACGTGCGACGCGGCTATGCGAACATTGAGGAGAAGTTCCGAGGCCTTGGCGCGGAGCTCACCCACGTTAGCGAAGAGGGAGTGGCGGGATGAAGATCGGCATCGACCTAGGAACCGCAAACATTCTCGTCTTCGTGCAGGGGAGCGGCATCACCGTTCGTGAGCCGAGCGTTGTCGCCATCAACGATCGTGATCAGATCGTCGCTGTTGGCAACGAGGCGAAGGAGATGCTCGGGCGAACACCTGGCTCCATCACTGCGATTCGACCACTTCGCGATGGTGTGATTGCCGACTACGTCGTCACCGAGGCGATGCTCCGCTACTTCATTAAGAAGGGCACCGCCGGGCGCTTCTCGTTCGGTCGACCCGATGTGCTCGTGAGCGTTCCAGCCGGTTCTACCTCAGTAGAGAAGCGCTACGTGCTCGATGCTGCGCGTCAGGCCGGCGCTGGCAAGGCGTTCCTCATTGAAGAGCCCATGGCGGCAGCGATCGGTGCAGAGCTACCAATCAGTGGGCCGTCGGGGAACATGATCGTGAACATTGGTGGTGGCACCGCCGAGATCGCTGTGCTCTCACTTTCGGAGATCGTGGTGAGCAAGTCACATCGTGTTGGTGGCAACCGATTCGACGAAGCGATCGCTCTCTACATTCGCCGCAAGTACAACCTGATGATCGGTGACCGAACCGCCGAGCAGGTGAAGATTGAGATCGGTAGCGCTATGCCGCTTGAGGAAGAGCTCACGATGAGCGTGAAGGGTCGCGACATGATCGCAGGCTTGCCACGCGAAGTGAAGATCACGTCGACCGAAATTACCGAGGCGCTCGAAGTGCCCCTGCGAAACCTAACCGACGCGATTCGCGCGGTACTGGAGCAGACACCGCCC
>CAJABS010000202.1 GCA_903938075.1 uncultured Chloroflexota bacterium
CCAGTTTTTCGGCGGCATTTGTGGCGGGCATGACCTCGGCATGTGTCACGAGCGCACTCGCACGAGCGATGTCGGTTTGGAATGTCTGGAAGGCATTGGTGGGCATCGCGCTTCTCCGGACTCGCAATCGACTTAGGGGTTGGACGCCCACCCGATCCTTGGGGGCAGAGGGTGACACAGTGAGAGGGAAAGGGGCGGGTTCTCTCGCTCTGTCAGTCTGGCCTTCAGTGGCCATGCATTTGGCGGTGACGAGTGAACGCTGGGTCTGCCCCGATTCCGTGGGCAAGTTGATTATGTCCTCTGCGTCCGCATCTGCCAAGCCAATTCGTAGTTGATCGGGCTCACGCTCCCAAGCGTCGTGTGCCGCCGGTGCAGGTTGTAGAAGCGCTCGATCCACTCGCTGATCCCGCGCTCCGCCTCGTCGGGATCCGCGAAGCGGGTCCGGCAAAGCAGATCGAACCGCAGCGTGCTGAAGAAGCTCTCGATCACCGCGTTGTCCCACGGGTTCCGCTTCCGGCTCATGCTCCGCTTCACCCCGTGCTCCTCGAGCTTCTTCAGGTAGTCCTCGTCGCCGTAGATCCCGCCGCCGTCGGAGTGGACCAGCACCCCGCGCGGCGAGCCGCGCGCCCTCATCGCGCTCGCGAGCGCGGACACGCTCAGGTCGCCGTCCTGCACCGTCGACATCGCGCAGCCCACGATCCTGCGAGAGAAGAGGTCGAGCACCGGCGCGAGGTACAGCCAGCCCGCCGTCGTCCGCACGTACTTCACGTCGGTGACCCACTTCCGGTCGGGCGCGCGGGCGCCGAAGCGCCTGCACAGGAGGTTCGGCGCGCTGCGGACACAGCGCCCCGCCGCCGGGCGGAAGGCCTTCTTCGTGCGCGCGAAGAGGCCGCTTTCCCGCATGATTCGGGCGATCCGCGACCGTCCGACGCGCAGGCCCTCCGCTTGCAGGTCGACATGGATGCGCGGGCTGCCGTACGTGCGGCGGCTGCGCTCGAACGCCGCGGCGACATGCACGGCGAGGACGCGGTCCTCGCGCCTGCGGTCGCATTCCTCGCGCATGGCCCATGCGTGGTAGCCGCTTCGGGCCACCTGCATCACGCGGCAGAGGACGGCAACGGGGTAGGCGTCGCGCTCGGCATGGATGAAGGCGAACCTCATGGACTTTCCCTCGCGAAGAACTTCGCCGCCTTTTTTAAAATGTCGCGCTCCATCTGGAGCTGCCTGTTCTCGCGCCGGAGACGCGCAAGCTCGGCGCGCTCGTCGCTTGTGAGGGCGCCCGCAGGACCCTTGCCCGCGTCGACATCTGCGCGCTGGACCCACTCGCGAAGCGCGGTCTCCGTCAGGTCGAGGTCCTTGGCGACCTGGGCGACGCTGCGGTCGCCGATTCTGCAGAGGCGCACGGCCTCCGCCTTGAACTCAGGGGTGAACGAGCGGCGTGGCCGCCTCTTCGATGTCTTGCGCGTCTTGTCCATGGAGACCTCCTGGCGAGCATCCTCGCCAAATTTGGTGTCCACGGAATCGGGGCAGGCTCAATGTACTGGATCGGGCTCTTTCGGCTAGGCGAAGCTGGGCGTATCGACTCGCCTCTCCGTAGCGCGGCACGGCTTGCTGCAGTGACTTCGCTTGCGGCAACGGGGTTGGCGGCCACGCTCGTGACCGTGGAGCCGGCATCGGCATCGCGCGTTGTGGTGTTCGGCTTCGAATCAATGGGCTGTGTGTCCCTTGCAGCGCAGCTCTGGGCTCTTGCACGGCTTCGTGTCATTCTGGCGCGTCGCGCTGCACAACGCGCGCCGAACGCCGTGAGATCGACGGCGATCCTCCTGGCGCTTGCACTCGCGCTGAGCGCGATCCTGTCGGACGCAGGAGACCGGCTGCTGAGTCCATTGATGATCTTGATCTTCCTGCTTGGGCTGTTGAGGGAACTCAAACAGGTCCGCGCGATAGGTCAGGGGCTCGGCATACGACCGCTGAAGACACTCCCGAGATCCCGACGGGCCATCCTCGTGGTGTTTTCGGTCGCAGCGCTGGCAATGGCGATGCTGAACGGGTTCTGGGCCGTCCTCCTACGAAGTGGAAGCGAGCCTGGTTTCCCGACGCTCATAGGTCTGGTGTTCGGCGGCTTCGAGACGCGCACACTGGACGGGTCGGAGGTGCATCCCAGCGGCTGGCCGCGACAGCCAATCAACGGTCGGATCGAGTGGCCCCCACCCGAGACAGGCGAGGAGATCGTCTACACCGTTGCGGGGATCGAGATCAGCAGGTCGGTGCGGACATACACGCTCATTCCGCCTGATGCGTCGACAGATCCGAAGAACGCGCGCGAGCAGATCAGCTTCGCACAGACCATCGGTTCGAGCGGCTGGCCTGTTCCCTCGCTCGAGTTCTACTCTGAGTCCACGCCGACCGCAGACCATCGCTCGGAGCGAGTGCTGTGGGGCAACGTGCTTCTCACTTCGCTGGCAACGGGGGCGCTCTTCGCCTGCCTCGCTGCTTCGCACGTTGTATTGATTGAGCGCCGCCGCGTGCGCCGCGGCGCGTGCCGTGCGTGCGGTCATCCGCTCGCCGGGCTTGCGCGCTGTCCGGAGTGCGGCACGGTCGTGAAGTGACGCGCCGTGTACATTCGAATTGC
>CAJABS010000203.1 GCA_903938075.1 uncultured Chloroflexota bacterium
GCAAACCACCGCCAGCGATGGGGCCTTGGCTTTGGTGGCGCGTGTGCAGTTGGCTGAAATTTCGGGCACCGACACCTATGTGCATTTGGACTGCGGCGGCATCGAATTGGTGATGCAGCAAACCGGGGTGCATGTGCACGACATTGGCTCAACCTTGACGGTCTATTTGCAGCCGCAAGACGCCTATGTGTTTGACGCGCAAGGCGCCTTGTTGCGCTCGCCCTTGCACCTGCGACAGGGAGATGTCATCGAGTCGGCCAACGAATGGGCTGATCAGCGAGGCACCGGCCTTCGCCGCCATGAGCCCCTGGTTCGCGGTGAAGATCAGCGTGCAGTTCGTCTTGATCCCCTCGGCGGCGAGGCGGCTAATTGCCTCGAGGCCTGCGGTCGTGAGGGCAACCTTGACGACGATGTTGGGAGCGATCTTCGCAAAGGCGAGACCCTCTTTGACCATACCGTCGGCGTCATCGCTGATCACCTCAGCCGAGACGGGGCCCTTCGTAAGGCTGCAGATCTCCTTCAGGATCTCCTCGTACGAGCCGCCAACCTTTGCGTAGAGCGACGGGTTCGTGGTGACGCCATCAACGACGCCCCACTTAATGCCGGTCTTGATCTCTTCGATGTCAGCGGTGTCCAAGAAGAATTTCATCGTGTCCCCCAACTACTGAATGGCTTAGCCCGATTATGGGCGATTACGCGTTTGAACCGTTGCTGCGCTTTGCCGCCTTCGTGGCGGCGGCTTCGACGGCGCGCGTGCGCTCAGCCTGCGCCGCCTCATCATCGCGCACTCCCACCATTCGTGGGGTGTACGAGGCGAGGCGACCGTCGCGTAGGGCCACGGCGGCGCCAACAAACCCGTCAAAGAGTGGGTTCGCTCGCAGTGGTCGGCTGGTGAATTCGGGGTGGAACTGGCTCGCCACGAACCAGGGGTGGTCGGCGAGTTCAATGATCTCTACCAATCGGCTGTCGGGCGAGACGCCGGTGAAGCGCATGCCAGCCGCCTCGAGCTGTGGCTTGAAGCGGTTGGCAACCTCAAAGCGATGGCGGTGTCGCTCGTACACAACCTCAGCACCGTAGACTGCTGCCGCGCGGCTCCCTGGCGTGAGCTTGGCGGGGTAGAGGCCGAGGCGCTGTGTGCCCCCCTTCTCTTCCACACCGCGCTGATCAGGGGTGAAGTCGATCACGGGGTTCTTGGTGAACATGTCGAACTCAGTGGAGTTTGCATCGCTTGAGCCGAGTGCTTCGCGCGCAAAGTCAATCACTGCAATCTGCAAGCCGAGGCAGAGGCCAAGGTACGGAATGCGCTCGGTACGCGCCATGTGCGCTGCGCGAATCTTTCCTTCAATGCCGCGATAGCCGTAGCCACCTGGAACGAGAATACCGTGCACGCCTGCTAGTTCGGCGGAGAGCACCGCTGGCTCGGCATCATCGAGTCGCTCGGCATTCACCCAACGAACGCGCACATCAACGCCGTGCGCCCAACCGGCGTGGCGCAGCGCTTCGGTAACGGAGAGGTAGGCATCAGGAAGTTCGGTGTACTTGCCAACGATGGCGATCTCAACCGCCGGCTTCTCAGCGACGATCTCGGCGGCCAGCTTCTCCCAGCGCGAGAGGTCTGGCGTGGTTGCCGGAAGGCCAAGTTCGCGGACGACGAGGTCGCCCAAGCCAAACTTCTCGAACTGCAGTGGAACCTCATAGATGGTGCGCGCCGTCGTTGCGGGAACAACCGCCTCAACGGCAACGTCGGTGAAGAGGGCGATCTTCTCGCGCACGTCATCAGGTACGGGGTGATCTGCACGCAAGATGATGATGTCTGGCTGAATGCCGCTGCCGCGCAGCTCCTTCACTGAGTGTTGGGTTGGCTTCGTCTTTAGTTCACCAGTAGCCGCCAGTTCTGGCAGAAGGGTGACGTGCAGATAGAGCGAGTTCCCACGGCCGACATCCTTCTTGAGCTGCCGAATCGCTTCAATGAACGGAAGTGACTCAATATCGCCGACGGTGCCGCCGACCTCGACGATCACCACATCAACATCGTCGCCACTCAGGCGCAGGACACGTTCCTTAATCTCATTCGTGATGTGTGGAATAACCTGCACGGTGCCGCCGAGGTAGTCGCCGCGGCGCTCGCGCGCAATCACGGTGGAGTAGATGCGCCCCGTAGTGACGTTGGAGGCTTGGGAGAGGTTGACGTCAATGAAGCGCTCGTAGTGCCCGAGGTCGAGGTCGGTCTCGGCGCCGTCATCGGTGATGAAGACCTCGCCGTGCTGATACGGCGACATCGTGCCCGGGTCAACGTTGAGATAGGGGTCGAGCTTGATGACGGAGATGCGCAGGCCGCGCGCTTTGAGGAGGAGGCCGACAGAGGCGGCGGTGATTCCCTTACCGAGGGAGGAGGTGACGCCACCAGTGACGAATACGAACTTCGTCGCCATTGGTCGCTCTCCCTCCAACACTCAAGGTGGGGCGTTCGGGGTTTCCCGAACGAGCCTGACGGAGTCTATCGCAGGCGGCGGCGGAACGGGAGGTTGGTTTGGCGCCCTGCCCAGATGCCCAAGAGGATGAGTGCGCCGCCGAACGCCTGGATCGGCTCGAGGGCCTCGCTGAGCACAGCGGCGGAGACGACGACGGCGAGGAACGGCACCAGCAACTGGAAGCTGGCGACGCGTGAGACGCCAACGATCGGCACCGCCGTGAAATACAAGACGTTGGCCAGGCTGCTCGAGCCGAGCGTTGAGAAGACCAGGCCGAAGATGGCGGCCGGTGGTGGCGCAGGAAGCCCAACGAATTGACCGTCGGCGATCGCGGTGATGAAGAGTGCAGCTCCACCGAAGATCATGCTCCAGGCGGTCCAGGCAATTGCGCCAACGCGCGGAATCACTCGCGCCCCAGCAAGCAGATAGACGGCCCAGCAGACCGCGGCAGCAAGTGTCATCAACACGCCGGTGGTCTCGCCGCCGAATGCGCCTGCACCTTCACCAAGAGCAACGGCCACAACACCAGCGAAGGCAATGATGCCGCCAACGGCAACCGCAGGCTTCAGTGGATCGATGCGCAGTAGTGAGGCAAGGATCGCCGTAAGAAACGGTGTGACCGCAATCAGCAGCGCACTCGTGCCAGCATTAATGGTGCCGAACGCGCCCGCCCAGAGAAGTTGATAGATGCCCTGCCCGATCACGCCAAAGAGTGCGGCTGCAAGCAGGTCGCGACGTGCCATGCGCACATTTGAACCGCGCATGAGCGCCCAGCCGAGCACCAAGATGCCCGCGGCAGTGATGCGAATGGCAGAGAACGGAAGCACGGGCCACGCAAGCACCGCCGCTTTCACAACGGTGAAGTTGACGGCCCAGGTCGCCATGGCGACGAGCACGCCGAGTTCAGCAACGGCGCGGATGCTCAGCGGGGCGCGGCTCACGAAGCGGTGTTCCGGTCGAGCTGCCCCTTCTCACGGGCACGATTGATCCCCGCCACAAAGAGGCGTGGCGAGATGAGCCAAATGACGGCGGTGCCCGCGGCAAGGATGAGCAGGAGCTCGTTCGTGGGCATGGCGCCGAGGATACCTGGTGATGTGGTGCCGAGCAGCGCGCGGCGCAACCCCTCTATCCACCAGGTGATGGGGAGTGCCGCCGAAATGCCTTGCACTGGGCCTGGAAGCACCTCGAGCGGGAAGATGGCGCCGCAGAGCAGGAAGACAGTTGAGGAGACCGCCTCTGGATACGACCACGCATCATTGCGCAGTTGCACGCAGATACCACCGAGGACGATGCCGAGCCCCACAACAGAGAGGAGGCCGAGCGGCAGCACCAGCACAAGGAGCACGAGATCCGGTCCTCCGGCGCGCATTGGCACACCGAGCAGCACCCCAGCACCGATCACGATGAGTGCACTAAACCCAGCAATGCTCGCCTTTACCAGTGAACGGCCGATCGATACCGGAAGAAGCGACGAAGGCGTTGCAAAGATGTAGCGAATCGTGCGATAGCGCTCGCGGTCGTCAAGGAGTGCATGCGTTGGGCCTTCAAGTGCAGCGCTGACGATTTGGAAGACAGCCTGTCCGACAACTACAAACCCAATCGTTGCAACGTCGAGTGAGCCGCCAATGCTGAGCACGGCGAGAAAGAGTCCGAGGAACGCGAGTGGTCGCACGATGAGGAATGCCGCAAGGTAAACCGGCTGCGCCCAGTTCCCCTCAATTGCCCACGCGAGTCGCGCCGAGGCGACAAGGGAGCGCGCGGCATCGGCAGCGCCGCCACGCAACGGGCCGAACGGGCGCACCTCTGGTGCGGAACCCGCACTAATCGGCACGTGCCAACAGCTTTCCACCGGCGCGACCGACGCGTTCAATGTGGGCGAGCAGCATGCGCCCGATCACGCCGAACACAATTGTCATCACCAACAGAATCACCAACTCAACACCCACCGGCAAGATGCCCGTTTGCGCAAGCTGTGGCACCGCAACCTGGCGCAGTGCATCAATCGCCGGGGCGAGCGGCAAGATGCCGAGTGCGACCACGCCAACCGTGCCCATGGAACGTACCGGTGCGTAGACGCCGCCAAGGAGTTGCATCGGCTCGTTCAAAAGGCTGCCGAGGTGGTCCGCCTCACGCCCAGAGATCAGGAAGACCGACGAGAGGCAGACACCAAGTGAGTACATCGCCGCCACCCCCGCCAGAATCACCAGCGCAAGCAGGAACGGATCGGCGACCTGGTACTTCGCCCCGAAGAGGAGCACGCCTGCCACGGTGATGATCACCGCTCGAATGACCACACCGAGCGCCCCGCCGATCGCCATGCCGAGGGCAATGGCGCCGAGGCCGACGGGGGCGGTGATATAGAGGAGGAGATTCCCCGAGTCGCGCTCCCAGTGGAACTGCGCCCCCATCATCCAGACCACCGAGATCCAGAAGGAGAGGAGTGCCGTCGCCAAGATCGTGGAGGCGATCCAGGCCTCATCCACCCCGCGCGAGCGAAGCAGAAAGACGATTGAGCACATGCCAAGAATCGGGAAGACTAGATCAAAGAAGAGCCACGATGGCTCTCGCGCCGCGCCAATCACGCGGGGATAGGCGCGAGCTACGACCGAAACGAAGGCGTGCCGAACTCGTCGACCAAGGCTCCACGAGGTTTCCTCGTGGATGCGCGAGATGAGGGCGGTGGCCTCTGCGCCAACGACGCTACTCCCCATCGCTCACCTCATCTGATTCGCTGATGCCGCGACCAACTAGTTGCACGAAGACCTCTTCCAGGGTTGGTTCACTCTTCGAGATCTCTTGCAGGTGTGCGCCACCTGCAGCGAGTGTACTGATCACGCCACCGAGTGCGCCATCTTCCTTGAGGCCGATTGCGAGCCGTCGCATTGGCGATCCGACGCCAGAGGCGTCGCTACCATCGGCATCTCGCGCCGCGACTGAGATCACGCCAGGGAGCGCGCGCAACGAGTCCAACGACATCGATGCAGGGAGTGCGTCAATGCCAACAACAAAGAGTGCATCCTTCTGCACCATGCGCTTCAACTCTGTTGGTGTCCCCTGCGCCAAGATGCGCCCATGATCGACGATGGCGATGCGGTCGCACATCTCATCTGCCTCGGCCATGTAGTGCGTCGTCAAGAGAACGGTCCGCCCAGGCTGTTCCGCTTGGAAGGCGCGCACGCGATCGCGCACATCGCGCGCGGCCGAGACGTCAAGACCGATCGTCGGCTCATCAAGGAAGAGGATCCATGGGTCGTTCAAGAACGATCGTGCAAAGTTCAGCTTCTGTCGTTGGCCTGTTGAGAGAGCGCTGATCTTTCGATCGCGAATCTCTTCAATGCCGAATGAGGCGATCTGCGCATCAACCTTCGCCATCCCCTCGCGGTACGGCAGACCGTAGAACTGGGCGAACATCGCCAGCTGCTCTCGAACCGTCAGCAGCCCGTACCCCGAGAAGTCGCCGCCGGCGACGAGGTTCATGATCCGGCGCACGCGTGCCGTCTCGGTGACGACATCCAGGCCGAAGATCGAAGCAGATCCGGTGCTCGGAAGGAGAAGGGTGCTCAGGATTTTGATGAGCGTGCTCTTCCCCGCGCCGTTGGGGCCAAGCACCCCGAAGAGCTCACCCGGCTCAATGCGCAGGTCGATGCCATCTAGCGCGGTGACGGGGCCACCTTTCGCATCAAAGACGCGGCCGATCCCGGTGGCCTGAACGGCGGCAGGCGAGGTAGATCCCGACATAACTCCTCCTTGGGCGGGGTGGTGCCACGTTGCCACTCGGTTGCAACGGCGCAAGTGGAGGGAGTCTACAATCTCCCTGCAGCACCGTGGCGCACGTGTTCAACTCCGCGCCGACGGCTCACCTGCCTTATTGATGGATGGAGAGACCCATGGACCAGCGCCTCGACCAGTCGGCCGTCACCACAATTCGCACCCTTGCCATTGATACGGTGCAGGCGGCGAACAGCGGACACCCTGGCGCTCCGATGGGCTGCGCACCGATGGCGCACACCATCTGGTCACGCCACCTTCGACATGCACCGTCAACGCCGAGCTGGTTCAATCGCGATCGCTTCGTTCTCTCCAACGGACATGCGAGCGCACTCCTCTACTCACTCATTCATCTCGCCGGCTACGGCCTGACCCTTGATGACCTCCGAGCGTTCCGCCAGTGGGGCTCGCTCACCCCTGGGCATCCAGAGTTCGGCCTGACCGCCGGCGTCGAAGCCACCACCGGCCCACTCGGCCAGGGGTTCGCAAACGGCGTCGGTATGGCCATCGCAGAGCGCCGCCTCGCCGAAGAGTTCAACCGCCCAGGACATACGGTCATTGATCACCGCGTCTTCGCGATCGTCTCCGACGGAGATCTCCAGGAGGGGATCGCCTCTGAAGCCGCCTCGCTCGCGGGGCACTTGAAGCTCAGCAAGTTGATCTACCTCTGGGACGACAACCTGATCCAGCTCGACGGGCCAACCTCGACAGCTTGGTCAGAGGATGTGCTCAAGCGCTTTGATGCCTACGGCTGGCACACCGCGCGCGTTGAGGATGGCAACGACATCGAAGCCATCGATCGCGCCATTGATTGGGCGATCGCCGATGAGCGACCGAGCCTGATCGCAGTGCGAACCGTCATCGGCTTCGGTTCACCGAACAAGGCGGGGAGCCAGAAGTCACACGGCGCACCACTCGGTCCTGATGAGGTGAAGCTCACCAAGGCCGCCTACGGTGTTGACCCAGAGGCAACCTTTGCGGTGCCTGCTGATGTTGCCGCCCTCTATAAGGAGCGCAGCGATCACGGTGCAACCCTGGTCGCTGAACACACCAAGAAGCTCCTCGCCTACGCCACCGCCTTCCCTGCCGAGGCCGCTGAGCTGCAGCGCCGCATGGCGGGAACGCTCCCGGCCGGCTGGGAGAGTGCGCTACCGAAGTACGAGCTTGGTGGCGATGCGCCAACACGCAACGTCAGCCAGTCGAGCATTTCGGCGCTCGGCGCAGTGCTTCCAGAGTTGATCGGCGGCAGCGCCGACCTCTCGGAGTCCAACCTCACCGACATCCATGGCGGTGGCAAGTTCACCGCGACCGAGTCGGGTCGCAACATTAGCTACGGCGTGCGCGAACATGCGATGGCCGCAATTGCGAACGGCATCTCGTATCACGGTGGGCTGATTCCATTCGTTGCAACGTTCCTGACGTTCAGCGATTACCTGCGCGGCGCTCTGCGCCTCGCAGCGCTCGCAAACCTCGGCAGCATCTTCGTCTTCACGCATGACTCAATTGGTCTCGGTGAAGATGGACCAACGCACCAGCCAGTTGAGCACTACGCCGCGTTGCGCGCAATTCCAAACGTGCGCTTCTTCCGCCCTGGCGATCCAAACGAGGCGGCAGCGGCATGGGGCGTTGCCGTTGAGCGACGACATGCACCAACGGTGCTCGCCTTCACCCGACAGAAGTTGCCGGTGCTTGCTGGCTCCATCACTGGTGCCGCAGCTGGCGTGCGACGCGGTGCCTATGTGCTTCGCGAGGCAACAGGTGCCGCGAAGATGATCTTGATTTCGACGGGCTCCGAGTTGCACCTCGCCGTTGCGGCGGCAGAGCAGCTTGAGGCCGCCGGCACCCCAACGCGCGTTGTCTCGATGCCCTGCCCGGAACTCTTCGGCGAGCAGGATGCGGCGTACCGCGAATCGGTACTGCCAGCTGCACTCCGTGCACGCGTTGCAATTGAGGCGGGTGTGAGCCTTGGTTGGGACCGCTGGTCGGGCACCGACGGCGCCATCATTGCGATGGACCGCTTCGGCGCATCGGCGCCTGCGCCAACCCTCTTCAAGGAGTTCGGCTTCACCCCAGAGCGCATCGTGGAGATCGCCAAGGGCGTGCTCGCGGGCAGCGTGCACGGCGTCGTTCCGACGCCGCACCTGCACGACGGGCATCAGGTTCGCTGAGGTGGGTCGCCGCCTCGCCATCGCCGCCGACCACGCCGGAGCCGCTCTCAAGGCGGCAATCGTTGCCCGCGTTGCAGAGATCGCGCCCGACTGGAGCGTCGCCGACCTTGGTGGCGACGGGAGTGACCCGACCGACGATTACCCCGACTCCGCACGTGCAGTTGCGGAGCGCATGATCGCCGGCCAGGCTGATCGGGGTCTGGTGATTTGCGGCTCGGGGATCGGCGTCACGATCGCCGCGAATAAGTTCCACGGCATCCGCGCCTCGATCGCACACGATCCAGCATCCGCGCGCCAGGGCGTGGTGCACGACGACATGAATGTGCTCGCCTTCGGGGCGAACCTGATCACCCTTGAGACGGCGCTCGAAACGCTCGTCGCCTTCTTGCAGTCCGAACCGAGTAGCGAAGAGCGATACCTCCGCCGCACGGCCAAGGTCGCTGACATTGAAGAGGAGCAGTCATGAGCAGCGAACCACGACTCCCGTTCCGCGCGCGCATTGGCCGAGCCTCAGATCTTGCAGCAATCGAGAGCACCTTTGAACGCGCTCGTGCCGGCGAGTGGGCGGTACGACTCGCTGCACGCGACGCAACTCTTTGGAGCAACGATGCAGAGGTGCAAGAGAAGATTGCGAATCGCCTCGGCTGGCTTGATGCCCCTGAGCACTTCACCACCGAGATCCCTTCGCTTGAGGCGTTCGGTGAATCACCGGTCACTGGCGCCGCCACGAGCGTCACCGACTTTGTTGTTGCTGGCATGGGCGGCTCTTCGCTTGCCCCTGAGGTGCTCGCACGCGCCTTTGCCGACATCACGGATTGGGGGAAGGCTCGTATCTGTGACTCGACCGACCCTGAGGCGGTGCGAAGTGCAGTCGCTGGGCTGAAGCCAGAGAGCAGCTACTACCTGCTTGCGAGCAAGTCGGGCACCACGACGGAGACGCTCTCCTTTGCGGCGTATGCGCACGAGCTCAACCAGGAGCAGCTCAGCGCGTCAGGCTCCACGCAAGCGCCTACAGCAAACTTTGCCGCCATTAGCGATCCGTCGCCCTGTGTTGATGGCATCACCAAGGTGGTCGACACCAGTCGTCTCTTCTTGAACCCCGCCGACATTGGCGGCCGCTACTCGGCGCTCAGCTTCGTTGGCCTTGTGCCTGCCGCGCTCCTTGGGATTGATCTTGATCCACTCCTCGCATCGGGGAGCGCTGCGATCGCGCAGAGCCGCGATCCAGAGCCAGCAGGGAATCACGCCCTTGCTCTCGGCTGCATCATGGGCGCACTCGCGCGAGAAGGTCGCGACAAGATGACGCTCATCGTCGACGAACCGATTGATGGCTTCGGCGCCTGGGCAGAACAGCTCGTCGCTGAGAGCACCGGAAAACATGGCGTTGGTGTGGTGCCCGTTGATGGTGAGCCGCTCGGTGCCGTCACCGCCTACAGCGATGATCGACTCTTCGTTCGCATCAAGTTGGATGGCGGCGTTGCGCCACGCTGCACCGATGGCTCTGCCGTTGACGCACGGCTCGATGCACTCGCCGCGGCGGGTCACCCAGTCGTGGAGTGGACGCTCAACGATCGCATTGACATTGGTGGAGAGTTCGTGCGCTGGGAGGTTGCCACGGCGTTTGCTGGCGCCGTGCTGAACATCAATCCATTTGATGAGCCGAACGTGACCGAGTCGAAGACGAACACCGCGAACGTTTTGGCTGAACTTGCCGCAAAGGGTGCGCTCCCAGAGCTGCCAGCCAAGTGCACCGTCGATGGTTTGCAGATCTGGGCCGATGACACGCTCCCCGCTGCATTCGCCGATGATGCGGAGCGGCTCATCGCCGGCCAACTTGATCGACTCGGCGCCAACGGCTACATCGGCATTCAGGCGTATATCGCCAGCACGCCGGCGCGCACCGCAGCGCTCACCAAGTTGCGCCTCGCCCTGCGCGACGCGACCGGGCGAGCCACCACCGTCGGCATCGGGCCGCGCTTCCTGCACTCCACCGGGCAGCTCCATAAGGGTGGGGCGCCGATCGGCTGGTTCCTGCAGATCGTCGCTGGGCACCCGCGCGACCTTGCGATTCCAGGGCGGCCGTACAGCTTCGGCCAGCTCATTGACGCTCAGGCACTCGGCGACGTTCGGTCGCTCGCCGACCACGGGCTCCCCGTGCTGCGAGTGCACCTGGGCAACGATCCAGACGCTGGGCTCACGCGCCTCACGGCGCTCATCGAACGGGTGCTCGCAGTTCGCTAGCATCGGGTTATACAACCACCAATAGTGAAGGGGGAGATCATGCAGATCGGATTTATCGGC
>CAJABS010000204.1 GCA_903938075.1 uncultured Chloroflexota bacterium
CCCTCCCGGGATAGCCCCCTTGCGCAAGTAGAACGCCTGTTCTATTATGAGGCGTAGGCGAGGGCAGTATCCTCACGAGGTGTTGCCCCATCTCGGCCCTCGCCTAACTCCACCCCTTCAGCGCCGAGCTGCGCTTCTCGTGGCCATCCCACTGCTCCTGGCCGGTTGCTTCGGCTCAAGCAGTGCCACGCCAACCCCCAGCCAAGGCACAACCACGGTCATCTCTACCGAGTACGGGCGCGTCTGGGGGGCACTCCCCGCGGACTTCCCGCTGCTGGCGAGCGGCCACTCACTCGTGCGCCTCGACGTACAGGCGAGCGGTGCGATCTGGAGTCAGCTGGGAGTCAGTGAAGCGACCGCTGCAGCGATCGACGAGCTGCGCCGACTCGCGTGGAGCGTTGATGAGCCAACTGGCACCGCGACCGCACGGCGCATCAACGCGACCCGTGATCTGGGGGCATGCACGCTTACTATCGTGGTCGAGCCGCTCGGCACGCGTACCTCGCTCGTCGTTTATCTTGGTGAGGGTTGTCCAAAGCCGTAGTCGGTTGAAGGGGGAGTGATGGCACCAAAGTTGAAGCGTCGCGAAATCGTACTGCCGATCTTGCTTGTGGTTGGACTCTTTGCGCTGACCTTCGCGCTGATCTTTGCGCAAATTGAGGGGGCGAAGGCCTAGCGCTTCCCCTTACGTCGCTCCGCTTCCATGCGGCGACGATCGCGCTCTGTTGGCTGGTTCGGACTCATCGCGCGCAAGAAGCGGCCGTACCAACCCGCGAACGCGCCGGCCAAGATGCCAGCTGCGGCAACACCATAGATATCGCCGATCATTGCGCCAGGGTTTCCAATGTTTGCGGTAATGCCATCAAGTAGACCCTTGACCGGATTTCCTTCAGGGAACGCGGACATCGCTTCAGAGCTGCCGACGATGGCTGATGCCACATAGGTAATGATTCCGAAAATTCCGCCGATCAGCCAAGCGCCACGTCGCGTGAGCATGCCGCCAAGGAAGGCAACAACAAATGCCGGCGGGAGCAGAATCGACTGCACGGCAAGCTGCGCAATGTTTGAGGTGAGCATCCCTGGCTGCAGTGCGACGACGGTGGTGACGACGACCACAACCAGTGGCAGCAGAAAGGCGCGAGTGCGAATCAGCCGAGGCAGGTAGGCGAGGTCCTCACGGATTGGCGCGCGGCCAGCCGAAGAGCGGAACGCTGCACGGAATCCGAGACCACCCGTGGTTGGTGACGTTGTGGTGCTTGTTGGCGCAGCGGCAGGTGCCTCTGGGGTGATGCCAAGCGCCTCTTGCGCGGCGCGCTCCTTGGCGGCCAGGCGATTGCGGCGGCGGGCCTCTGCTCGGTCGTTGCTGTTCTCTGGGTTGCTCATATCTCCATATTAGACGCGCGCGGTACGTAGCGCGTGCGAGGCTGCGCCCCTCGCCCCCGTCTAGCCCCGCGATGGAGAACCGTATGGCGAGTGCAGCCCATCTTCGCGCTGGAGCACTAGGGATCACGATTCTGGCCCTCACCCTCCTTCCACCGTCGCTCACCCGTGCCGCCAGCACCGATGCGCTCTTGATCAGCAGCATTGCCACCGGCGGCAGTTCCGCCTCGGACGAGTACGTCGTAATCGAGGCGGTTGGTGCGGGCGGTACAGCCATTGCCGACTACGAACTGGTCTACACAACGGCGAGCGGCACGACGACGCGCCGACTTGTCAGCCTTGAAGGTGCTGCTCCACTCGCCGCTGGTGCGCGACTGGTAACTGCCAATAGCCTCGGCAGTTTCTCGACAGGTGCATTTGCAACGTGGAGTGAGGGGCTTGCTGCAACCGGTGGTGCCGTGCGATTGCGCCTTCGCGCTACTCCCACGCTGATCGCTGATGCCGTCGCCTGGGGGAGCGCCACGCCAAGTGCTGGCGGCTTCGGTGCCCCAGCACCAGCGGCGTCAGCGACGACGGCGATCGAGCGGCGGCGAGGTGTGGATCTAGCCCTGATCAACACGCAGAACAACAGTGTTGACTTCGCCTTGGTGCCACTTGCGCCACCAATCTCTGAAGCGAGCCCGTCGCCAAGCGAAGAGCCGCAGCCACTCACGCCGACAGAGATTCGCACCACGCCACTGAACAGCGCGGCGACACTGCGCGGCGTTGTTTCGGCGGCACCCGGCGAGCTCGCCGAAGAGCGGCTCTACTGCGTTGAAGATGCAGCGACCGGCGTCGGGGTGTTCGTGTTTGCCCAGAGTGGCGATGTGGATCTTGTCCGCGGTGATGTCGTGACGATCACTGGAACGGTGATCCTGCGGCGGCAGGCGATCACCCTTGTCGCCACCACCTCGGCGCAGGTTGATGGATCGGCAGAGCCGCGAGCCGCCCTCGCCGTCGTGCCGCCCGCCCCTGGGCCGTGGGCATGGGAGGCGTGGGAGGGGCGGGTGATTCAGGTGGCGGGCACGGTCAGCGGCGCCATCAAGGATCTCGCTGGGGGGTCGCGCAGTCTGACCCTTCGACTCCGAGGGGGTGGGGAGCTCCTGGTGGGGGTCGCCCCCGGGGCCCTCGACGAGATTCCTGAAGGGCTCCTGGCGCCCAAGCGCGCCGTCACGGTGCGCGGGGTGCTGCACCAGCGGGCAGGGGCGGCTGGGGGCGGCTATCGCCTCTGGGCGCTCTCGGTGGCCGCGAGCCCTCTCCCTGCCTCTACTGGAGGGTCAACGAGCGTGGTGGGGGGCCAGTTACCCCTCGAGTTACCCCCACTCGTGCCCCAGTTAGAGGTCGGAACCCCCTCAATCGCCACCCCAGGCGGACCTCAGGCGTGGTGGGCGCCACAGGTCTCCCAGACCCTTGATGTACGCGGCGGCAGCCTTGCTCTGGCGGGTCTTACTGGGGTCGGGCTCGTCGTGCTCCCGTCGTGCGAGGGGGCACAGGCTGTGCCAGAGGGGATTCGTGCGGGGGGCAGGGTTGACCGTGCGGGGCGTGCTCCCTATCCTCAACCATGGTGATCGTGCGAGGGGGCCTCTTGGCCCACCCGTAGATCAGCGCTTGGTGACGCTACCAAGAAGGCACGTGCCCCGATTGGGGTCTAGGTAGGCCGGAGCGCACGCTCCGGTTTGTGGAGGTACACACGATGGCCGAAGTTTATTGCGTGAAGTGCAAGGCAAAGCGCGAAGCTATTGACACGAAGAAGGTCACGATGAAGAACGGCAAGCCAGCACTCGAGGGCAAGTGCCCAGTGTGCGGCACCAAGGTCTTCAAGATCGGTGGCTGATTAACAACGCGCGATCGCCACACGGCGATTGCATAGCGGCCAGGCGGCCCTCGATCGGGAGACCGGTCGGGGGCCGCGCCGCTTCTCGCGAGTTGTGCATAACTCGCCACACCACGCACGAAGTTATCCACAGTGAGCTCAAGATGAGCACGGAGGATTCATGACTGCCCCGTCCGCTGACGCGACCGTCCTCGCCCTCGATCTCGGCGGGACGCAGATTCGTGCAGCGGTCGTGCGTGCCGATGGCTCGCGCATTGGTCGTGCAGCAAGCGCAACTCCCGTGAGCAGCGGTCCCGCCGCCATCGTCGCCGCATGCATCAGTACGCTGCAGCAGGCACGAGATGCGGCACGCGTCGAAGACGCAGGCGCAGTCGCACGACTTGTTGGTGTTGGAATCAGCTCGCCGGGCCCGATTGATCCGTGGCGCGGGATCGCCGTGGAGCCACCCAACCTCGGACCAGAATTCCCAGGCACAGATCTCGCCGGACCGATCAGCGCGGCGCTCAACCTCCCCACGCTCCTTGAGCACGACACGAAGGTGGCGATCCTCGGCGAGCGTGCGTTCGGTGCAGGGCGCGGTATCGATGATCTGCTCTACATCACGATCAGCACCGGTCTCGGTGGTGCGGTGATTAGTGGTGGTCGCCTCTACACAGGACCAGATGACACAGGGATTGAGATCGGCCATGCGCCGATCACGCTCGACGGACCACGCTGCGCCTGCGGTGGGATTGGGCACCTTGAGGCGCACGCCTCAGGTGTGGCGCTTGCACGCACGGGAGGCGAGGCCGCTGCGAGTGGCGCCAGCCCCTGGCTCGCCGCCTGGCTCGCCGCACATCCGAAGGGGAGGGTCAGCGCCAAGGAGGTCTCCGAGGCTGCGACTGCGGGGGATCGCGTCGCGCAGGGGCTCATCGATCACGCGCTCCTGGCGATCAGCCGGGCGGTCTCTGGCTTCGTCAATGTGTTCAATCCGAGCCGCATCATCATCGGCGGCTCCTTCGCCGAGGCGCACTGGATGGCGCTCCATTCGCGTATTGAGGGGGAGATCAGCGACAATAGCTTCAAGGTTCCAGGACGGAGAGTTTCCGTACACCCCGCCGAGCTCGGTGGGGACGTGAGCCTGGCGGGCTGCCATCCGATGGTTGTCGAGCGAATCGGCAATCCAGAGTGGGAGCGAGCCGTAGCGGTGAAATCGAAGGGGGACACTCGATGACCGTACGCGTAGGTATTAATGGCTTCGGCCGTATTGGGCGGCAGAGCCTGAAGGCAATCATTCAGCGCACACCTGAAGTTGAGGTGGTGGCGATCAACGACCTGGTTGATCCGAAGATGAACGCCCACCTCTTTAAGTACGACTCCACCTACGGCATCTATCCCGGCAGCGTTGCCGCGGAAGAGGACGAACTCGTCATTGACGGCCGTCGCATCAAGGTGTTGGCGAGCAAAGATCCTGCGGCACTCCCGTGGGGCGACCTTGGCGTTGACATTGTCGTGGAATCGACCGGACTCTTCACCAACGCCGAGAAGGCCGCGGCACACCGCGCCGCCGGCGCGAAGAAGGTGATCATCAGCGCTCCTGCGACCGGTGAAGACCTAACCATCGTGATGGGTGTAAACGAGAAGCAGTACGACCCGGCGAAGCATCACATCGTGTCGAATGCCAGCTGCACCACGAACTGCCTCGCCCCTGCGGCGAAGATCGTCTCGGATGGCTGGGGTATTGCACGCGCATTGATGACCACCATCCATAGCTACACCAACGACCAGCGCATCCTTGACGTGGCGCACAGTGATCCACGTCGCGCACGCGCCGCAAGTCTCAACCTTGTGCCAGCGTCGACGGGCGCCGCGGCGGCAATCGCCCGCGTCATTCCAGAACTTGAAGGGCGCTTCGGTGGCTACAGCATTCGCGTCCCAACCCCAACGGTGAGCATCGTGGACTTCACCGCAGAGTTGGAGCGATCGGCGAGCATCGATGCAATTCATGCTGCGTTCCGCGCCGCTGAGGCGGGCCCAATGAAGGGGATCCTCGGCGTCTCTGACGAACCGTTGGTCTCATCGGATTACAAGGGCGATACGCGCTCATCGATCATTGACACCCTCAGCACCATGATGGTTGGTGACAAGTTCGTGAAGATCGTCACCTGGTACGACAACGAGTGGGGCTACAGCTGCCGCGTTGCTGACCTGGTGAAGTACGTGGCGACGCATGCCTGAGAAGAAGGGGCTGCTCTCCAGACTCATTGGCGGTAGCGCCAAGCCGAAAGAGAAGTCGGTCGAGAAGCCGGCGGCGAAGCCTGTTGCGAAGCCCGCAGCCAAGCCTGCGGCTAAGCCCGTCGCGAAGCCTGCGGCAAAGCCTGTTGCGGCGAAGCCGGCCACAGCCACTCCCGCCAAGAGTGCGAGCGGGGCGCCGCCGCAGAAGCCGGCCGGGGCGATGCTCGCCTCGAGCCGCCCAGCGAATCGGCCGCAGGTGAAGCCAACCATCACCGGCTCTAACGGTCAGCCGCGACCAACTGGTGCGCCGCCAACGGCACCGAGCCGCCCAGCGAACCGCCCCAACGTAAAGGCCACGGTCAAGCCAGGCGGAACCCCAACCGCTACGAAGCCGGCACGGCCAACCCCACGCCCTATTCCACGACCGGCCCCACCGCAGAGTGGCCCGCGCCGCATCGCAGAAGAGATCATCTCTGCCTCAGGGAAGCGCACCATTCGTGAGTTGAACATGCAGGGCCAGCGCGTGCTGCTGCGCGTCGACTTCAATGTGCCGCTCTCCGATGGAAAGATCGTCGACGATTCGCGCATCCGCGCCGCCGTTCCAACC
Organism: uncultured Chloroflexota bacterium; assembly: GCA_903938075.1. Taxonomy (GTDB): domain Bacteria; phylum Chloroflexota; class Limnocylindria; order Limnocylindrales; family Limnocylindraceae; genus Limnocylindrus. Next base: position 6,075 of record CAJABS010000204.1, read on the forward strand.
ATCAAGGCCCTCCTTGATGGCGGTGCATCGGTCGTGATCATGTCGCACCTTGGTCGACCAGATGGTCGCGTGGTTGACGGCCTGCGCCTGCGACCCGCAGCTGAGCGACTGACGCAGCTCATTCGCGTAAACGTTCCAACGACCGGTGATGCACTTGGTGTTGGTACCGACGATGCCGTGCGCCGCTTGCGACCGGGCGAGCTGCTGCTCCTTGAGAATGTTCGCTTCCATGCCGGCGAAGAGCGCAACGATCCAGCATTCGCCGAGCGACTCGCCTCGTATGGCGACGTCTTCGTGAACGATGCATTCGGTGCAGCGCACCGCGCCCACGCCAGCACCGTTGGTGTTGCCGCCTACCTGCCGTCGTATGTGGGCCTACTCATGGAGCAAGAGGTTGAGGCGCTCTCCAATCTGCTCGAGAAGCCTGCGCGACCGTTCGCCGCAATCGTTGGCGGCGGCAAGGTCTCGGGCAAGGTGGCGGTTCTCGAAGCCTTGATCAAGAAGGTTGACCTGTTGATTCTTGGTGGCGGCGTTGCGAATACGTTCCTTGTCGCCTCGGGCCGAAGTGTTGGTAAGAGCCTCTACGAGTCGAAGATGGTGGACGATGCGCGACGCATCCTGAAGTTGGCGCAGGACCGCGGTGTTCGCGTGCTTCTTCCTGTGGATGGTGTGGTCGCCAAAGAGGTGACACGCGGCACCGAGTTCAAGGTGGTCTCCACCGACAAGCTCCCAGCGAGCTGGCACATGGTTGACCTTGGTCCCGCCTCGATCACCGCAATCCGCGAGGCGCTCGCGCCGATCAAGACCATCCTGTGGAACGGCCCACTCGGCGTCTTTGAGATCCCATCGTTCGCCGTGGCCACACGCGAACTCGCCAAGGTTGCCGCCGAGAAGGCGGATGCGGGCGCGACCGTGGTGGTTGGCGGCGGCGACAGCATTGCCGCCTTGCGACAGTTGGGCATTGCCGAGAAGATGACGCACCTCTCCACCGGTGGCGGTGCCTCACTCGAGTTCCTCGAGGGGCGCGACCTGCCAGGCCTCGCCGTGGTGCCAACCGCCGGCTCACCGTACGAGACGCTCCCAATCGTCTACGTCGCACCGGTGAAGCCAGGTGGCAAGGCGGCACCGAAGCGGGCCGCAGCAAAGCCGAAGCCGATCATCAAGCCGTCAGCGCTCGACGATGAGGATGACGACGAGAGTGACCCACTGGCATGAGCGACCGCATCGCCGCGATCCACGCGCGCGAAGTTCTTGACTCGCGCGGCAATCCGACCGTCGAGGTTGACGTCACCCTGAGTGGTGGCGCACGAGGTCGCGCCGCTGTTCCATCGGGCGCCTCTACTGGCGCACACGAAGCGGTCGAGCTTCGCGATGGCGACAAGGGTCGATTCGGTGGCAAGGGCGTCCTTGGCGCCGTTGCCGCAGTGAACGGCGAAATCGCACAGGCACTGAACGGCACGTCGGTGAGCGACCAGCGGGCTCTTGATGCAGCACTCATCGCTCTTGACGGCACACCGGCGAAGGGCCGACTCGGCGCCAACGCCATTCTCGGTGTTTCGCTTGCAGCGGCCCATGCGCGTGCTGCGCTGCACGGTAAAGAACTCTGGTACGAACTTGGTGGTGACGCTGCAGTGAAACTCCCGGTGCCGCTGCTCAACATTCTGAATGGCGGCAAGCATGCCG
>CAJABS010000205.1 GCA_903938075.1 uncultured Chloroflexota bacterium
CGCTCCTATGTGGTCTTCGGGTCCACCACCGGCGCCTTCTCCCAGACCTTCGTTGACCAGCTCGGCACCACCGGCGCCGACACCCTCACCGGTACCTCCACAAGCGATACCCTCGTGGGTAATGCCGGCAACGACACCCTCATCGGCAATGGCGGCGCTGATGTGCTCTATGGCGGCAGCGGCAACGATCGCTTTGTGCTCAATTCCGCCAACCTCACCGCACTCGCCAATCCCTTTGGCTCCGGCGGCAACACCGCCCAGCTCGCCCGGGTCGATGGCGGCACCGGCATCGACACCCTCGCTTTCGATGGCGCTGGCCTTTCCCTCAACCTCAGCAGCGTCGCTAATCAATCAGCTCTCAATACCAACAACTCCTCCCGCCTTAGCTCCCTCGAGATCTTCGATCTCACAGGCGCAGGCAACAGTTCCCTCTCCCTTTCCCTCGCGGATTTGGTGGATCTTTCGCCCTTCAATTGGCTCAACAGCACTACCGCCAGCGGCTTTGGCCTCACGGGGGGCACCTATTCCCTCGCCGATCCCGAGCAACGCCACCAATTCGTAATCACAGGCAACGCCGGCGATAGCTTCACCGCTATCGATGGCACCTGGAGTAACGCCGGCACAGCCATCTTCAGCGGATCCTTCTCGGGCCTCTCTGGCTCCTACGACATCTGGAACAGCACCCGCGGCTACGACCAGCTAATCATCAGCAACGCCATTTCCGCCAGCCTCACCATTCGACGGCATGACGGTAGAACCGCCACATTTCGCGTACCCCGTACCGGAAGTCTAATGCCGTTACGCAGAAGCCAGAACGCACGCGCGCCCGCTCGGTCCGGGTGAGGCCCCGCGACACGCCGCGTGCGCGTGTGCGGGCCGACGCAGAGAGGATCTCCGGCATGCCACGCACCTGGGGTGTTCAATGTCAAAAAAACGAGCGCATAGCGACCGCACCCACTCGCGCCATGAGGCTCTGCAGGAGGCTAGCCCTCTGGATTCTCGTGTGCCCCCATGCTTGCGCATCACCATCGTCAGGGGCGTCGGCCTCGCGCGCGTGCGCGCACAGCCGACGCTGCTCGTCGTCCAGCTGCGCGCGCACGCCCTCGTCGGTCGAGATCACGAACAAGCTCAGCTCGACGTCGCGCCGTGTCGAGCGCTCGCTCAGATTCGACGAGCCGATGAGCGTCGCAATCGGGCGCACGCCTGACGAAATCGCCGGGCGTGGCGCGGCCGTGAGCTGCGTGGGTGGCGGGGCTGTCGACTGCTTGGGCCGCGAAGCAGTCGACGGCGTGCTGAGCGTCGTGCTGGGCAGTGTGCTGGGCGGCGGGGCGATGGGCGTCGCCTTGGGCGTCATACCGGGCGTCGTAATGGGCGGCGGGTTGGGCGTCGTGCTGGGCGGTGCACCGAGCGGCGGCCATAGCCAGACGCCTTTGCTGTGGAACGTCCATCCGGCTCGGCTGTAGTGGAGCACGCGCAGGGGCGAGCCGCGGGCGGCGGCGAGGCGACGCATCCGCGCCTCGACGGCCACGTACCTGATGAGGGAGCTCATCAGTGCTCATCA
>CAJABS010000206.1 GCA_903938075.1 uncultured Chloroflexota bacterium
CCGCATACGCCGCACTTCCCGACTGCTGCGTGCGCCCCGCATACCGAACCCCTTGTGCGCGCATCTCATCCCGACAGGCGTGGCAGGCGCCCTGCAGTGCACTCGTCCCAGTCTTTGGAGGTCCAATGTGCAGCAACACGCCGCCCTCGGGGAGCGGCTGAATCGCCGCCCCGCCCTCCCGTGTGATCAGTTGTCCCAGCTCGTCCATGGCGACAAGTATGCTTTACCAATGCACATTGCGAGAAGTCCCATGTCACGCCGAACGCCGCCAGCCTGATGGAGGGTCTCGTCTTACTCACTCTCCTCGCCGTGGCTGGGTTTGCCGCGCAGCTTGTTGACGGTGCGCTAGGGATGGGCTACGGCATCACTTCGTCGACGATTCTGTTGCTGATCGGACTTTCACCTGCTGCCGCCTCAGCTTCAGTGCATATCGCAAAAATTGGTACGGGTGCCAGCTCAGGCCTTGCACACCACCGATTCGGAAACGTCGATTGGAAAGTTGTGCGAAGGATTGCGCTTCCAGGAGGGATTGGGGCATTCATCGGCGCCACGGTCCTCTCGGCTCTTTCGACAGAATCATCACGGCCGCTTTCGAGCCTCTTCCTATTCGTGCTGGGGATCTACGTTGTGATGCGATACCTTGCCGGTGGCTTGCGAGTTCTCCGAAAGGGAACGCCACGGCTTCGCTTTCTGATCCCTCTCGGTCTGATTGGAGGGTTTGTAGACGCAACAGGGGGCGGGGGCTGGGGGCCAGTCGCCACCCCCGCGCTTCTCGCTGATGGCCGACTCGCGCCTAATCGCGTGATTGGAACGGTGAGCGCGAGTGAGTTCGTCGTTGCGGTTGCTGCCAGCGCTGGCTTCATCTTTGGGATTGGGGTGGCTGGCGTGCGACTCGACTACGTTGCGGCGCTTCTGGTGGGTGGCCTGGTTGCCGCACCGATTGCCGCCTACCTCGTGCGTCACATGAATCCTCGACTGCTCGGAGTCATCGTTGGGGGTTTCATCTGCTTCACGAACGCACGGACACTTCTCGCCGCTATGGGAGTCTCTGATAGCGTGTTTTTACTCGTCTACGGAGCCATCGTTATTGCCTGGATGACGGCTGTGGCATTTGTGGTCCGAGCGATCCGTCGCGAACGTAGCGTAGAAGAGTCGAGGGGCTTACACAGCCCAGATTAACGCCCGCCCCGCGTGATCTCTCCGCCACCAATCCGCTGAGCGATCCAGACGGGGACGACAGAGACCAACACGAGCAACAGCGCGACCACATTAACCACGGGAAGCTGATACGAACGCTGCAACTCGCTATAGACCCAGACGGGGAGCGTGCGGGCGCCAGGCCCAGCGGCAAAGAGTGTGACGATCACTTCGTCAAACGAAAGGGCGAAGGCGAGCAGGCCACCAGACAGGAGCGCGGTGCGCATCCCTGGCAGGGTGATGCGTCGGAAGGTCATCCACGAGTCCGCACCGAGGTCTGCGGACGCCTCTTCTGGGCTGCGCGGAAGGCGGCGCAACCGTGCCACCACATTGTTGTAGGCCACCACAACGCAGAATGTCGCATGAGCGATCACGATCGTGTGGAGGCCAAGATCAATGCCAAAGAGCTTGAAGCTGCTTTGCAGCGAAATTCCTGTGACCACTCCTGGAAGTGCGATTGGGAGGACAAAGAGGAACGAGATCGCGTTCTTTCCGAAGAAGTTGTACCGCTGCATCGCGAGTGCCGCGAGAGTGCCAAGGATGAGTGCGAGTACGGTCGAAATGGTTGCCACGATCAGCGAGTTTGCCAGCGCGTCTCGAATGGCTGGACTCCCCGCCGCCTCGCCGAACCAGTCCAGCGTGAAACCGCTCGGCGGCCAACCACCAAGAGGACTCGCATTGAACGCGTATACCGCAAGGATCACCAACGGGAGGTAGATAAAGACCATGACGGCACCAGTGAAGATGCGCAGGATAGCTCGAACGAGAGGCGACTCAACCATGCTCACTCCCCCGCCACATCATAGCGACTCAAATGCGCCGAGGCGGCGCGCAAAAAGGAGA
>CAJABS010000207.1 GCA_903938075.1 uncultured Chloroflexota bacterium
AAGCCCATGATGCGGGTGACCTTGCCCATGTAGAGCGCTCCGAGCTCAACCTCTTTGGTGATCCCGTTGATTGCATCAAGGACGCCCTTGGTGCGCTCTGGGTCGGCCGAAGCGATCTGCACGGTGCCGTCGTCCTGCACGTTGATGTTGACCTGGAAGTCATCCTGCAACTTGCGGATGACCGCGCCACCCTTACCAATGATGTCGCGGATCTTCTCCGGATTGATCTTGATCGTGGTGATGCGTGGAGCGAAGTCAGAGAGCTCTGGTCGAGCTGTGCTGATGATCGCATCCATCTTGTCGAGGATCTCGAGGCGCGCCGCGAGCGCATCCTTGAGGCCGGTGCGAATGATCGCCCCGTTAATCCCCTGCACCTTGATGTCCATCTGCAAGGCGGTGATCCCTGTGCGGGTTCCCGTCACCTTGAAGTCCATGTCGCCGAAGGCATCCTCTTTGCCGAGGATGTCCGTGAGGACGATGAATTCGCCGTCTGGCTCCGACATCAGGCCCATTGCAGCACCAGCGACCGACGCCTTGAGCGGCACGCCGGCATCAAGGAGCGAGAGGCTCGAACCACAGGTTGAGGCCATTGAGGTCGATCCGTTGGAGGTCACGCACTCCGAAACAACTCGGATGGCGTATGGGAACTCCTCGATCGATGGGAGCACTGGGATCAGTGCGCGCTCGGCAAGGGCTCCGTGCCCAATCTCGCGTCGCCCTGGGCCACGCATCGGCTTATTCTCGCCGGTGCTGTATGGCGGCATGTTGTAGTGATGGATGTAGCGCTTCTCGGTGATCGGCGAGATCGTGTCGAGACGCTGCCCCTGTGCCACTGGGCCGAGTGTCGCAACGCTCAGGGCCTGGGTCTCACCACGGGTGAAGAGGCCTGAACCGTGTGCGCGTGGAAGGAGGCCAACCTCTACCGAGATCTTGCGGATCTCATCAGCCTTACGGCCATCGAGGCGGATTCCCTCCTTCATCGTGAGGTTGCGAGCGGTCTTCTTATGCATCCATCCGAAGAGGTTCTTGCCGACACGCGCCTTGCGACGTGCTGCTTCGAAGATCGCCTTTGGCTCGCCCTTACCGCTGCGTGCAGCGCGGATCGAATCGGCGATCCCCTCCTTCAAGGTCGCGAGGCGACCTGGGAGTTCGTTGGCAAGGATAAGCAAGAGCTCTGCAGTCGCCTCAGCGTCAGCGGCGGCTCGATGGTTCGGAGTTGTCGCTGCGCCATAGACGCGGGCGAGATCTCCGAGCTTGAACGATTCGCTCTCTGGGTACGCCTCCTTGAAGAGGACGTAGGTGTCGAGGTAGCTCCCCTGCTCGGTCGCGAAGGTGCGGCCCTTGCCGAGTGCCTCGTCGAGAAAGGCGACGTCAAAGCCGAGGTTGTGTCCGACAAGGATTGCACCCTTGGCGAATTCAGCAATCTTCTCGGCTGCCGCCTTCGGCGTCAAGCCGCCTTTGATGTCTTTGTTGGTGATGCCGTGCATCTGGGCGCCGACGATACCGTTGCCGGCATCAACAAAGCTGCTCCAGCGATCGGTGATCTTGCCACCCTTGACCTTGACTGCAGCAACTTCGACCAGGTCCGAGATCTTCGGATCGAGGCCGGTCGTCTCAGTGTCAACGATCACGAAGGTGCCGCCGTTTGCGGCCGCCTCAGCAAACGCAAGCACACTGTCGGTGCTTGGCTCGATGTATGGGACGCGCTTCTCCTTGCCGACCTTCGCGCGGAGCTCCTCCTGAAGGGCAACGAGCGCCTTGATGGCGTTGTGACCGAACTCAATGGCCTCAGCCATCTTGTCTTCGGTGATCAGGTTTGCGCCGGCCTCGACCATCATGATCGCGTCAACGGTTCCTGAAACCACCAGGTCAAGATCGCTCTCCTTGAGCTGGTCAAAGGTTGGATTGATGACAAAGGCACCGTTCACAATGCCGACGCGCACTGCGCCGATTGGCCCAAGGAACGGAATCTCAGAGATCGTCAGTGCTGCAGATGCTGCAAGCGTTCCGAGAATGTCTGGGTCGTTCTCCTGGTCTGCGCTCAGCACCGTGATGACTACCTGAACGTCATCCTTATACCCCTCTGGGAAGAGTGGGCGAATCGGTCGGTCGGTGAGGCGGGCGGAGAGCGTTGCGTTCTCGGAGGCTCGCCCTTCGCGCTTGATGTAGCCGCCTGGGATCTTCCCTGCGGCGTACATGCGCTCTTCGAATTCAATCGTGAGTGGGAAGAAGTCGAGGCCTGGTCGTGGCTCGCTGCGGTTTGCAGTGCCAAGAACCACGGTGTCGCCGTAGCGAACGGTGACGGCGCCACCTGCAAGGCGGGCCATTCGACCGGTTTCAATGGTGAGTGTCTGGCCGCCAAACTCGGCGGAAACGCTGGTGATGTTGCTCATTCTGTTCTCCTGTCAGGCCGCTAACGGTTCTTCCGCCCGCGTGCCGATGTATTCCCAGCCAGGGGCTGGGGGGTGGTTAGCGACGAAGTCCGAGCTTCTCGGAGAGCGCGGCGTAGCGCGCTGCATCTTCACGCTTGAGGAATGTCAGCAGTCGACGTCGCTGACCGACGAGCTTCAAGAGCCCGCGGCGCGAGTGGTTGTCCTGCTTAAAGGTTTGCAGGTGCGCGGTCAGTCCCTGAATGCGCTCCGTGAGGAGTGCGATCTGAACGTCTGCGGACCCAGTGTCAGTACCGTGACGCCCGTTGTCGGCAACGATGCGTGCGGTGGTTTCTTGGTCTAGTGGCAAGTGGTGGTTCTCCTTACATCGGAGGTGCTCCAAGGGCACCCCTCATCTCTTCAACACATCTTGGATGTGCATAGGGTAGCAAATCTACGCCTGGAGGCTCCCCCCAAGCAGGGCGACCCGCACTGGACCCCCCTCAAAGCGTCGATCGGCTGCCTCTGGTCGGAGGAGCGTGATCGTGAGCCCATCCGCATTGACGCGCACGGTGGTGAGCCGCCCAACAAGTGGGAGGCGCCCTTCAGGCCGCCCAGCGGCCCCAACGCGAGCCCGGTACTCCCCTGGTGGGGGCACGGCCGCCTCGCTGGGCTGCAGGCGCACCTCGTCACCCTGGAGCCTGCCCACGAGGGCGTAGGGTCGAGCAAGGAGGCGCGCTGCGCCTGTCAGGTTCCCACCCACGATCGCCTCTCGGATGCGGGTGCTGCGAATGGGGGCCCCGCCAGCGGTCGCCTCTGCCACTGGGTGCACCTGCAGTCCGTGCGCAGCCCCCCAGGCCCGAACGTTGGGCAGCGTCCCTTGCCGGCCCTGGCCGAACGCGGACTCCGGGGAGAGGACAATGCTCTTCGCCCTCGTCACCTCGACGAGGCGCTCGATGAAGCGCTCCCACGGCGTATCGCGCGTCTCTGGCGTAAAGGGGAGGTCACACCAAAGGTCAACGCCGGCCCCCGCCATGCGAAGCTCGAGCTCCCCTGCGTCGAGAAGTTGGAGTGGGGTTGCGCCGCGTATCAGCAGGTCGGGGTGTGGCGTGAAGCCAATGTGAACGCGCTGAAGCCCTGCCGCCCGAGCAAGCCGCTCAGCAGCGGCGAGCAGGCGCACATGCCCACGATGGAGCCCATCAAAGACCCCAAGGGTGAGGACCGACCCAGGAGCACCCTCGGCTGACGCAATCTCCAGCGCCAGTTCGTCCCATCCAACCACTCTCTTCATAGGCGTTGGCCGACCAGCGCATTCGATTCAATGAAGACACGCTCAGGCTGCGCACCAAACGCGGTGCGGCGACCGAACGCCGCGATCGCGCCATGCACGTGCAGTCGCAAGGGGCTCCCCTCCGCAGCCTCTTGGCCGGCACGATCGAGCATGCCGAGTGGTAGTGCAATCCCGTCGCGCAGCAGCGCCGCCCCCTTCTCTCCGACCTCTGTAGCGGCGATGTGATCAAGTCCAGCGTCAAGTGGGAGGAGCAGGTTGCGTAGTTCGCCCGCAAGAGCGGCGGCGGCGATCTGCTCCATGGTGTGCGCCTCCCCTACTGCAAAGACACCAGAGCCCACGCGACGCAGTGCGACGAGATGGGCACCACTCCCTGCATCGCGGCCAAGGTCCCGTGCAATGGCGCGAATGTAGGTACCGGAACTCACATCCAGCTGGGCGTGCATCAACGGCTCTTCGGCATGAGAGTCGTCCCAGCCGAGCACCTCAAACCGCTTGATCTCAATCGGACGCGGTGCAAGCTCAACGACCTCCCCTGCGCGCGCACGCTCATAGGCGCGTACGCCGTCCGTGCGCTTCGCTGAGTGGGATGGCGGCACCTGCTCAAGCGCGCCGCGGTAGCGAGGCAGCAGAGCCTCAACGGCTGCTCGGGAGGGGGGCGCCCCTAGATCGCCCATGCGCTCGCCATCGAGATCGTCGGTCGTCGTTGCGCCACCAAATGAGAAGGTGGCCTCGTAGCGCTTTTCGCCGCCAAGGTGCAGGCTCGCCAAGCGAGTTGCTCGGCCGAGGACTAGCACCAAGAGCCCGGTAGCGAACGGGTCGAGGGTGCCGCCGTGACCGATGCGTGGTTGGCCAGCCATCCGGCGGATTTTCGCCACGATGTCGTGGCTCGTTGGGCCGTTCGGCTTGTCGACGAGAAGAACCCCGTCGATGCCTGGCGTACTCGGCCGTCGCCGCGCCATTCGCTCAGCCCGCTACGTCGTGCGCGCGAAGCTCCGTCACGCGCGCCAGCACCAGGGCGACGGCTTCGCTCACGGGGCGTTCAATCGTGGCGCCAGCAGCGCGGGCATGTCCGCCGCCGCCAAAGGCACCAGTGATCGCGGTGGCATCCGGACCATCGCCCTTTGTACGTACGGAGATGCGTGCGGCAGTCGGACCGTCTTCTTTAAAGAAAATCGCGACGTCCGCCTCTGCGACGTGCGCGAGTGCATCCACGATCCCTTCGCTCATTTCGAGATTCGCTCCACTCTCAGTAATGTCGGCCAGCATCATGGTTGCGAATACCGTGCGACCAGCATCCGCGGTGGTGAGGCTCGCCAGCACACGCGCATAGAGCTGCACCTGCGCGAGCGGCTTCGAACGGTAGATCTTTCGAGAGATCTCGCTGATCGGCGCACCTGCGGCGAGGAGAAGCCCACCTACCTCAAGGGTTCGTGGGGTCGTGTTGCCATGCTGGAAGGTTGCGGTGTCCATGATGACGCCCGCGGCAAGCGTCGTCGCGAGCCTCCCCTGGTCTGCAGAGAGATCTGCTTCAAGCGCGAGCGCAATGAGGCTGACCATTTCGCAGGTTGCTGCTGCATGTGCGTCGACCCAGGCGAGGGGCCACGTTGTTTCGTTAGAAACGTGGTGATCAATCAGGATGCGTGGCGTTGCTGCCGGGAGCGCATTGATGAGGTCGCCGATACGGCCGGCACGCTTCGGATCGGCGCAATCAACGAGCACGATCGCATCTGGAGCCCAATCTGGCGCCTCGAGAGCAACCTCACGAATGGTTGGAATAACGTCGTAGACCGCCGGTGGGGCGTCAGCACTAATCACTGCGACCTCTGCGCCGCGCTGGCCGAGGATCGCCTTCAATCCGAGTGCTGCGCCGAGCGCATCAGCATCGGGTCGTTCGTGCGGCACAACCCACAACCTCTTGGCCACACGGAGTGCCTCCAACACGTTGGCGGGAACAGCGGCAAGCGCCGATGCACGAAGTGCATCTGCGCGCTGCAGGTAGTCCGCGGCGTGCACCGTCCCCTGCTCGCTCATCCCTTCACCCTTCGGCTCTTCTCTTCAACCCCCGTGCGTGTCG
>CAJABS010000208.1 GCA_903938075.1 uncultured Chloroflexota bacterium
AGATGGCGGATCTCAACGCCCCAACGATTGAGGCGGCCTGCAAGATGATCGAGGGATCAGCAAAGTCCATGGGAGTAGAGGTCGTCGCCTGACGATCGCCGCAACCCCGCGGTGAAGGGGGAGGCCGACAAACGGCCGACAAGGAGGAAACGAAATGGCAAAGCACGGCAAGCGTTACATCGAGGCGGCAAAGCTGGTTGACCCAGAGAAGCAGTACGAGCCAACCGAGGCCGCTGCACTGGTGAAGAAGACCGCGACCGCGAAGTTCGACCAGACGATCGAGGTCCATATTCGCCTCGGCGTCGACCCACGACAGTCTGATGAGATGGTGCGTGGCACCATCGGCCTCCCACACGGCACCGGTAAGCGCGTGCGCATCGCCGTCTTCGCCCAGGGCGAGAAGGCGAACGAGGCGACGAAGGCCGGCGCAGATGAGGTCGGCGCCGCCGATCTGATTGCCAAGGTTGATGGTGGCTGGAGCGACTTTGACGTTGCCATCGCTACGCCAGACATGATGGGTCAGGTCGGTAAGCTCGGTAAGGTGCTCGGCCGCAAGGGCCTGATGCCGAACCCGAAGGCCGGCACGATCACCAACGACCTCGAGCGCACCATCGCCGAGTTGAAGTCGGGCCGCGTGGAGTTCAAGGTCGACAAGGCCGCGATCATCCACCTCGGTTTCGCCAAGGCGAGCTTCACGGAAGCGCAGATCGTCGGAAACCTGGCGACCCTGCTCGATGCCGTGAACCGCTCCAAGCCAACGGGCCTCAAGGGCACCTTCATCAAGGGCGTCAGCATCTCCGCCTCCATGGGGCCAGGTGTTGCCGTTGACGTACCAGCACTGCTGGCGGTCGCGGGGTAAACTCCCCATCCGCGTCGGCCCGGCTGGCCGACCGAACATAGCGCCCGAGTGGAGACGCTCGGGAGACGAAATACGACGATTCGCCGAAGAGGGCCTGTGACCCCCGCCGTGAGGCAGGGGACTTAAGTCACTCAGAGGTCAACCGCAAGGTCGACCAACGAGTGGGCATGCTGAGGCAGAGGGTTTCTCGCGGAACGCGCGACCCCCTGTGACGCGAAGAGTTGCAGGGGTGCCAGCTGCATCCGCCGAGACGCACCGGCCTGTGCGTCCAGAGAAGGAGGAACCGTGCCAACGCAGAAGAAGCGCAGCACGATCGATTCGCTCGCGAACGAGCTGTCGAAGAGCCGTGGGCTCATCCTTACCTCGTACCGAGGTCTTACGGTGTCGGATTTTGCCGCCATTCGTAATACGCTTCGGCCGCTGGGGATCACGTACCGGGTGGTGAAGAACCGCCTGATGCGTGTCGCCGCAAACGAGGCGGGGAACGCCACCCTTCCGTCGCACCTCTCCGGGCCAACGGCAATTGCCTTTGGTACGGGAGATGAGTCGGTTCTGGCCAAGACGGTACTGGCGGCCCTAAAGGCCTACCCAGCCGCTGAGGTCAGGGGGGCCATCCTGGGGACGTCGATTCTCGACCTTGCCCAGCTGACGGCGCTCTCGAAGCTCCCAAGCCGCGAAGTGCTCCTGGCCAGGGTGGCCGGAGCCTTCCAGTCACCGGTCCAGAAGATCGCCTTCCTCTTCAACGCCCCGCTGCAGAAGCTGGGCTACGCCCTCGGTGGGTTGAAGACGAAGCGCGAGGCCGAAGGGGCCTAACCGCCGGTAGTCCGGTCCATTTTGTAACAATCCAGCCCATCTGGGCTGAAAGAAGGAGAGAACCATGTCGAAGCTCACTACCGATCAGTTGCTCGAGGCCGTCAGCGAGATGACCGTCTTGGAGCTTTCCGAGTTCGTCAAGGCGTTCGAGGAGAAGTTCGGCGTTAGCGCCGCCGCTCCAGTCGCCGTTGCCGCAGCCCCAGCCGCCGGTGGCGCCGCAGCAGGTGGCGATGCCGCCGCTGGTGGCGATTCCGTCTCGGCCGTCCTTTCGGACGTCGGTGCGAACAAGATCCAGGTCATCAAGGTGGTGCGCGAGCTCACCGGTCTCGGCCTCAAGGAGGCGAAGGACCTGGTGGACGCCGCCCCGAAGGCCATCAAGGAAGGGATCGCCAAGTCCGAGGGGG
>CAJABS010000209.1 GCA_903938075.1 uncultured Chloroflexota bacterium
ATCTTCGGGTGGAGGGCAACAAACATGTCGCGCAACTCGTCAGTGTCAAGTTCGCCACTTTCGTCCACGTCGAAGGCGTGGAAGACCTGCCCCACTCTCTTGTCGTACTCTTTGCCATCGGCGGGGTTGGCCTTCTTGAGCTCCTTGATGCATTTGGCCTGCCAGCGCCCCAGGCGCCCCTGCCGGACCCAAACAAAGAACAGGGTTGCCGGGATCATCGTGATGATGAAGATGCCCGCCGTCACGCCGATGTAAAGGGCCGGCAGCGTTTGCCGCAGACAGAGTCGATGTGCGTGGCGAGATTAGCCGCGTTATGTTTGAAGAGGAGGTGAACCACCATCGTCTCGGCCACCGCGATCAGCGAGAGAACCAGCTGCGAAAGGTTGAAGAGGTCGTACCAGAGCAGCGTGGATACCTTTCCGAGGCCCAGGTCGGTCGTCGCCATGTTGGTCAGCGAGATGAGGAAGGCGATGTACAGGACCGCCGCGCGGTCGCCGCTGTGCTCCTCGGCATGCATGAAGATCGCCGTGAGCAAGGAGCCGAAGACGACAATGATCGTCGTGACCAGCGAACGGAAGATGAAGACGGTCGGGTTGCGGTCCGCTATCATAGTGATCTCGCACTTGTCCACCTGCTCCACTCCTTCTTTGAACGGGTGCGCCACACGCACTGTCTGGGAAAGGGGTCCGTTCAAGTACCACTCGGCCGTCGGCGGCAGCAGCATCGTGTCCTTGTTCTCCTCGGTGATCCCCATCGCGGCCAGCACAGGCGAGTCCGCGCCTGTGCCCACACAGCCGTACAGCCAGGCACCAGTGACTTCAACGGTCACTCTGAGTTCCTGCTGGTCAAAGGGGTAGAAGAAGTAGTTGTGGTGCGACTGGAGCAGCTGGAACTCGATGTCGCCTGTCCAGGAGGCGCAACCGACGCATGTCGACGTGTTGCGTGGCCCCGACGTGAATTGTTTGGCGATTGGGAGGACGCCCGAGGGCGTTGCTGATGGTGCGGACTCCGGCAGCTCGGTGCCATAGCCATCGAGCCAAGGCTGCACCGGGATGGGGATCCTTAACCCTGCATCGCTCGACCCTGGCGCACCATTTATAAGAATCGTCTCCGTACCTAGATGGAAATCGGCGGACTCATCGATGCCACGGTAGCCAGGGACGGCGTCTGTCTGCATTAACGAGGGCACCCAAAACTTGTTGCGCATTGCGCGGGCCGCCTCGCGTGCGATGTCACTCAGGCCCTGCTCGAAGTCGAGCGAGATCATCCCCGAAAGTGCGCCCGCACACGGCGAGCGAGCGAGGCGGGGGTCGGCCCACTGCAGCGTGTACACCATCTCGGCGAAGATGTAGTTTTCGTTGAAGTCTTGCTGCAGCACCAGGCGGATGGGCGAGAGGTCGAGTGAGATTGCGATCGGCACGCGGCCCGTGGCGAGCATCGAGGCGCTCGAGGTCTGCGAGTTATTTTCGAGCAGGAGTAGCTGGAAAGAGCCATCGCTCGCACCATCATCGAGGAGGCCGAGTGCCAGCGGCTTCGTACTATAGTCCGTGCGACCAAGATCTTGCTCGGCCATGCACACTGACCGGATCTGG
>CAJABS010000210.1 GCA_903938075.1 uncultured Chloroflexota bacterium
ATGTGCCACGAGATCGCCTGCGCCCGCTGCGGTAAGCCAACCTGGGAGGGCTGCGGCCAGCACATTGAATACGCGCTGAAGGGCGTGCCACTCAACGAGCGCTGCACCTGCCCGCGACCAGATCCGAACGACCCACAGAACCAGAAGGGTCTGCTCGACCGCATCCTCGGCCGCTAGCCCGTGCGGCTGAACGCCTTAGGGTCAAGTAATCCAATAACAAACAGCCCACCCCAAACCTTGGGGTGGGCTGTTTTATAAGGCAGAAAGGTAGCTCCCCTAAGGTGCAGCCCTCTATGGTGTAACCCCTTGCTTCGCAAGGAATGCTCGGATATCAGTGAGCGTCGCTGAAGCATTGAGGAACCCACCAACTGGAACGCACGCGTCCTTGTCGTCAAAGTTTCCATCCTCGTTGGTATCTACGAATTGCATGCAATCTACGGTATCGCCGTTAAAGCTCACTCCGACCAGCGTCGAAACACCAATGATTTCCCCATTCGCATTTAGAACGCTGCTCCCAGAGGAGCCGTGCGCGACTGCTGCGTCAAGCTTCATGTAGTCCCTATAACCGTCAGAATCTGCGTTATAGCCCGCGAGCCACTCTTCAGTGCTAAAAGTCTTTGCATCTTCCTCGCTCCAGAAATCCCAACTCCAGCCAGCGACATGCCCGGCTGTGAATGTCATGGAGTAGCCGCCAATACCAGGGTACGAATAGATTGAGATAGGGTCGCCTAGTAGTGGCACATCTGTCGCGAGTGCGTATACCGGCCAGTCATGCTGCAACACGATTGAGGCTGGGTACTCGTTGTCATCAGCTACAGCGGCGGTACTCATCTCAACATCAAGTAACGCTAAGTCTAAGAACTCGTTTGAACCGCGAACCGTGGCTGGCCACCATACGAAGTAAACACCTGTTGGCTCTACCGGATAGCCCGCATAGAGTGTTGCGTCAGCGCAGTCGCCCTCATTGTCTGAATCGTTAATGACATGCTCGTTGGTGAGGACTTGATCAATCTCGCCAACCAGGCCCCCAGAGCCCCCGCCACCGCAGCCTGAAAGCTCGCCATCGGCATCCTTGGTTGCCCACGCAATCTGCACCGCTGACTGCCACAACCCCCCGTCCGCAAGGGCAGGCTTCGAACTCGGGCTTGGCGTAACGCTTCCCGTGTTGCCGCTCGTCAAGAGTGCAAGAACTACGAGGGCACCAACGCCTGCGAACAGCAGCGCCGGGACCCGAGAACTGGCCTTCTTGGCGGACCCGCGTCCGGCCTTCTTAGGCGCTGTCACATCCCTGCGGCTCAAGACGACACGCTTTGCTTGGGCTGCTGACTTAGGAGCAACTCGGGTCTTCTTAGGTGTTGTGCGACCCGAAGCTGGCTTCTTGGCGGGCATAGAATCCTCCACTCAACCGGCAGGAGTTGACCTGCAACGATCGCGAATATACCTCAGGTAATGGTGCTATGGTGCAACCGAACGCGCCCCGCCAGGAGCGCTCAATTGAAAGGGAATGCCCGCCATGCCCTCTAACGTTTGCCCCCTTTGCCTAAGTGAAATTGGCAAAGCCACATCGTTCAAATGCCCAGGCTGCGAATCCAAATACCACAAGGATTGCGCTGCTGACGCGGGAGAATGCATTGTCGTTGGATGTAGCGCTGCAGCAAAGAGCAAGACGCGCAGCAACCCCTCTGTGCAAACTCAATCAACAAACCCAAGAGCTACCAAGCGGGAAAAAGGGGAGCCGCGAAAGGCAAGCTGGGCCGTTCTAGTGATCGCAGTTGCCGCAAGCCTATTTGTAGGTATTGGTGTTGGCTATTCAACTGGCGAAACAGCCGGATATGACCGAGGGTACTCTCTGGGGTATTCGAATGGTGATGATGCTGGCTACTCACGAGGTCAAGTAGATGGATGCGAATGGGTCTTTGATCAGCTTAGCTACCAAAACCTCATCGGGTACAACCCAAACTCCTATCTCAGCTACTTCAGATATGGATCAATCTACATTTCAAAGGATCAGTGCTCATGAGCCCACAAACGTCACCCCGTCTCCGTCGGCTCGAGCAAGATGCTCGCATGATCGCGTCAATGTTTGGCGATTCAGACTCAGTAATCGTTGAGCCACTTGGCCCTCGGCCGGCTGAACGCTACCGAATCACCTACAACGTGCCGAGCTACTGGCTAAACAAAACAACGAACGAGCTCAAGATTAAGAAACAGCACATTGTAGAGATCAGCTTGCCTGCCGGGTATCCGCGAGAGAAGCCATATTGCACAACAGAGAACCCAATCTGGCACCCAAACTTTGGTGCATACATTTGCATCGCGGACGAATGGATGCCTGGACAAACCCTTGCCGATGTAATTGTTCAGATTGGCGACTTGCTTCAGTACAAGACGTACAACATCCGTTCACCGCTGAATGCACTTGCAGCCAAATTTGCAATGGACAGGGCCGATGAGTGGCCGCTTGGCAACAAAGAGATTCGAGGTCCAGAGCAGAAGATCAAGATCAAGAAGCCGAAGAAGAAGTAGGGAGGGCACATGGCAGCACGAAAGAGTGGGGATGCAATCGAGATTACGCGTGCAGAACTCGAGTCGTCGGCAGTCACGGCCGCAGTAGAGCGAGCAAAAGAGGCAGCCCAGGTTCCGTTGAGACGTGAAGTTGGTGCTGCTGATTTGACCAAAGGTTTCAACGCCGGCATTCAGATGGTCAAGAACATCGTGGCTGCAGTTGCAGCATCAGTTGTCTTTACGATTGTTTACGAGGTGTTCTTTGCCAAAATGACGGCTAGCTCTGAAGAAGAGCTCCTTCAGCAAGCGGCACTGTATTACTCAGTCATGGCAGCAATCTTTGTACTGTTCTTGACCGCACTACAGGGTATAGACGAAGGCTCGCCAGAGAAAGCCGTACGAATGTTTGGCACCGCGCTAGTACCAGCCCTTGTGTTGGGGGCGATGATGGGAGTCGTAGGCCAGTGGCTTTACACCGAACTGAGCGATTTGAGGAATTCTGACGGCTTTGACTGGGTTCGAGGAGTGTCCTGGGTATCCATTGCACTTGCGATCGGCGTATCCGTTGGGGTCGGGTTCAGATCAGTGCAGAAAGGAATTAACGCCGTTATCGGTGGCGCCGTAGGCGGCTTCGTTGGTGGCGCAGTCTTTAACATGATTTACAACGCCACTGCCTCAGGTGATGACACCGGAACCCTTTCACGACTGATCGGCTTTGCGGTTATCGGTGTTCTCGTGGGCGCTGGCATCGGCCTTGCCGACGCCGTCCGCAAGAACCTCTGGCTGCAGATTGCTACCGGCGGTATGGCCGGCAAGCAGTTCATCGTGTACCAGCAGAATGCGGTGCTCGGGAGCTCGTCTTCGGCCGACATCACGCTCATTAAGGACCCTGAGATCGCCGGCATGCATGTGCGCCTGAACCAGAAGTCCGGGGGCACCACCTTTGAGGTGCTGCCAGGGGCCAGTGACGTGCTCCTTAACGGAGAGGCCGCGCGAAGCGGGAGACTCTCTGACGGCGTCCTACTTCAGGTAGGTGGAACAGTCCTGCAGTTCGGCGAGAAGAACGTCGAAATGCCAACCATCGCGTAGAGAGGAGAGAAGAACATGTCTGATTCAATCTCAATCCAGATCCTTGACGCAACCGGTACACGCAAGCAGGAGGTCGAGGTGCCAGACGATGCACAGGCGGCACGCCTGGTCGCGAAGCTGGTTGAAGTGCTTGAGCTGCCAGTGGCAGGCCCAGACGGTCAGCCAATGGTCTACAAGCTGCACCACCGCACGAGCGGCCGACAGCTTCGTGACGATGACACGCTCGACGCTGTTGGCGTGAAGAACGGCGACGAACTGCGGATGATCCCCGAAATCATCGCGGGATGAACATCCTCGCGGAGTCGCGGTACGACCGTGCTGAGCGCATCACCTGGTGGCGTCAAGAGACGCTGAAGAACGCTTCGGTGCTGGTGGTCGGCGCAGGAGCGCTCGGCAACGAGATCGTGAAGAACCTTGCCCTAATGGGCGTTGGCAACATTCACGTTGTCGATATGGACACGATCGAGAACTCAAACTTGGCGCGATGCGTACTCTTTCGCGAGTCTGACCTCGGTCAACACAAGGCCGTGGCGGTGGCCACACGTGGTGCTGAACTCAACCCAGATGTGCAAATCACTGCACACGTGGGAATGATCCAGGAGTATGGACTTGGCGGCGTGGCCCAACACGACATCGTGATCGCAGGCCTCGATAGCCGCGAGGCACGTTTGTGGATCAATCAGGCCGCGCGAAAGACTGGCAAGACGTGGATTGACGGAGCGATCGAAGGATTGGATGGAATCGTTCGTGTGTTTCCGCCGGAAGGCGCGTGCTACGAGTGCACCATGAGCGATGGCGACCGCGAGCAGCTCGCTAAGCGCAAGTCTTGCGCACTTCTCTCGCCTGCAGATTTGGCCACCGGCAAGGTGCCAACGAACGTCACGATGGCCTCGGTCATTGGTGGCCTTGAAGCACAAGAGGCGATCAAGGTGCTACATGCGCTCAAGTCGCCGATGGGCATTGCGAACGGCGGTCTTCGATTTGTAGGTGAGACGGTTGATGCGTTTGTGATGCGGTACAGCGAAGATGAATACTGCATGGCGCACGACAGCTACGAAGCACTCGCCCCCGCCGCTCCTGGCGCTACGCTCCGCGCAGCACTTGCCGGTCACCTAGCTGGCGCAGATGCGATTCAATTTGAGGACAGCTTGATCTCCGAAGTGCGCTGCACTCCGTGCGATAAGCGGGAGGTGCGGAATCGCATGCTGCAAACGTTCACGCCTGCAGACGCACGCTGCGAATGCGGCGAGCCGTGGGCGATGGAGGCGCAGCTCTCAGTTGAGCTGAACCACTCAGTGCTAGATGTGCCAATCAAGGGCATCGGATTGGCGAAGCGTGATGTTGTAACGGTTCGTTCCCCCGAGGGGCGGACCCATGTAGTGGTGGAGGGCTAATCACGATGGGTAAGGCAGTGAGCAACGAGCGAGTGACGCAGGCGATTCCAGATGAGGTGTGGGTGCTCACGCGAGCCCATGTGGGTGAGCAGCTCGAGAATGAGGTTGGCGGGTTCCTCATCGGGTTCCTTGGTGAGGATGGTCTTACCGTTACCCACGCAGTCCCAGCCCGCGAAGCCGTTGGCTCTGCCGCGCAACTGACCTTCCCACCAGAGGCATGGACGGCCGTGCTTGCGACCATCGAAGAGCGCAATCAAGGTGAGCGGCTCGTTGGCTGGTATCACTCGCACCCAGGGCACG
The DNA here is from genome assembly GCA_903938075.1 of uncultured Chloroflexota bacterium. GTDB lineage: Bacteria > Chloroflexota > Limnocylindria > Limnocylindrales > Limnocylindraceae > Limnocylindrus. Next base: position 5,289 of record CAJABS010000210.1, read on the forward strand.
GCATCTTTCTCTCGGCGTACGATGAGTTCATCCAGAGCCAGTTCTTCCCAGAAGAGGGGCAGATCGCAATCGTGATCGACCCCCAGACGGGTGAAGAGGGCGTGTTTGTGACCCGCAACGGCAAAACTCAGGATGTATTCAAGCGATCAGGAACCAAGGCAAAGGGCCAGACCAAGGCCCAGCAGGCCGCGAAGCGAGACCGCCGCTCGCTCTTCTTTAGGGCAGGTTCAGTGGTGATCCTTATCGCCGCCTTCGCTTCATTTGGGCTTATTCGCAGCGGCTACAACTCGGGCTTTGCCGATGGCGATGCAGCCGGCTTCGCACGCGGTGACGCAGCTGGGTATGGCCGAGGCTTCAGTGAAGGTGACGCTGCAGGATATGAGCGTGGATTCGGAGAGGGCGATACCGCAGGCTTCGCCCGCGGTGACGCAGCCGGGTATACCCGCGGATACGCACTAGGACAAACTGCCGGCTACGCGAGCGGCTTCAGCGTTGGGCGGAGAGACGGAGTCGATGCCACCACTGAACTCTACGGACCATTTGTGCCAACCGCTGTTTCGGGGCAGAAAGCTGTGCGCTTAACGATTGAATACGCCACGCAGGTTGCGGCGGACGCAGCCAAAGCAAACCTCGCATTGACCCAAGCTGCTGGAACTACGACCGCGGTCACCTCAATTGATGGGCGATGGTTTTTGGTAATCGATGTTGTGGAGAGTGGCTTTACTGCTGCCCCCATCACAGACCTTGCCAATTGTGTCGCCCAACCAGAAAGCTGTACGCCAGCAGCAACACCGCTAGTGCCCACATCTACTGAGGAGGAGTAGGGATGCACAAGCTACTGCTGGCCCTGGCACTCGCCATTTCATGCATTGGCTGCAGCACAGCCGTCGTAGAGTCAACCCCCACCCGCTATCCAGCGTTGGTCCGCACAACATTCCTGAGCTCTTGTGAAGTGGAAGGCACGCCAGAAGCCTGCCAGTGCGTGCTTGACTACCTCGAGCAAAACATGGCCTATGACGAGTTCGTGGCGCTTGAAGCGGCTGGATCTGCGGCGGTGCAAGCCGACAGTCGGATTCGGGCTGCTGTCGCCACATGCATAAACTAACCTGCGGTTTTCATAAATCAGGAGTCAGCGATGGACATCAACGGGCTTGAAGGAAAATCGAGAAGTCAGCTGCAAGCCGAGCTCAGGCGTGGTGGAAAATTTGTGGTCTACCTTTGGGTTGTCTCTATTTTGATCTACACCTGGAAGCGGCCATCGTCGATTTACTACATTCCGCCTGGGGGCGACAGGATTACACCTGGCCTGCTCTTTAGCGTCGTCAGCTTCTTTCTGGGCTGGTGGGGCATCCCATGGGGCATTTTCTATACGGCTGAGTCTCTCTACAAGAATTTCACCGGCGGTGAGGATGTCACGCTGCAAATGAAGATCGCATTGGACTTGGAGTAGGTGAACACATGAGCACTGGTTCGCGCTGGCGGAAACTTGGGTTCGCCGCACTTACGACAATCACGCCACTTGTGCTGCAAATCGTTTGGAGAATTCAGACGAGAGGCTATGAGAACCCTGCAGTCAACTTCCCTACCTTCCAAATCTCATTGCCTGACGCGATCAAACTCTCTGAAGGGCTCGCTGCGGCGTCAGTGGCCTTCTGGTCGCTCTCTTTTCTCTTTGATTGGATCACCGGAAGCGAGCGAGTTTTCAAGTCCGTTGTAGCGCTTCTTCTCTTCCTAATCGCGCTGGCCTTATGGATTCAGCTACTTTTCATTGTTGGTTTGTTTAACGCCCTCGGATAGCCGTTGTAAAACTGGAGCATGAGGTAACTAGATGAAGCGCATCCGACCACTCTTTGCAGCCAGCGTCGCTCTTGCCCTGGCGACGCTGTTGCCCGTGGCGGTGTTCTCTGTAGAGCCGCCTGTAGTGCCTGAGCCAGCGCGCGGCACAAGCTCAACGATTGTTGATGTCAACGGCGATCCCGCTGCGCTGGCGGCTCTCTGTGCGCACATTGCTGCTGGCGGGACCGCAGAGGGGGTCCTCTACGACTGTTCGGCATTCCCCGCCTTTCAGATTGTGTGCACTGATCCAGAGCGCGCATCAATGGATTGCTTCCCCGATGCCACGCCAACTCCAGACAACTGCTGGGATTGTGAAGGCAGCACGATGACTGAGGCAGAGAAGCTTGCCGCGGCCTGCACCCCGGCAATGCTTGCGGCAAACCCGCAGCACCTTGATCTCTGCTTCCCCGACAAGTGGGCGTGGGTTTGCTTCCCCGATGGACACTGCGAGATGTATCGGCGAGACCTCGATCCACTAGGCATCTTTGCAACGCCACCACCGATGCCTACACCGGAACCACTACCGACACCTGTGCCAACTGCGACACCTGACCCAACACCAGTGCCAGAGCCAGAGCCGGAGAGCACGGCGACAGCGACGCCGTAATCAGTCGCCTAAAGACTCCGCGTAAGTTAAGCCTTGCAGAGTTGACACCAGAGTGGACATGAGTGATATTCACGCCATGCCCGTACAAGAAACTAAATCAAGTGCTTTGCCAGCCAGTGCTCGGTCAAAAGACGTGCGTGTGTGTTGATGAAAGCCCTCGGTCGCCCACCATTTATTAAAGGCCTCAAGGCTCGTAGAAAAGTTATCTACGCAGTCACAATCGCAATTCTTTCATTAACTGGCTACAACGTTGCGCTCAGCCAGATTGGCAGCTTTAACCAGGCTGGAGTCGTTGAAGACCAGTCAATGGGGCGCATCGGCTCCGTTGAAGCTACTGAGAATCGCGTTGAGATTCGATTTCAGATTGCAAGTGTCGATACAATCCGTGAGTTTGCACTTGTCGAGTACGGGATTGAGCCATATGGTAATTATGGCTACCGCAGTAACGAGTCCGCTTTTATCAAGCAGCCGATTGCGTTGCAGTACAGCGCATCAGGCCATGCCCGCCACCCGTCATCAGACATTTCGAGCTGGATCCACCTTACTGATAGCGAATGGGTTGGCGGATTCGAAGCGCCAGTAAATCTCTACCCTTGTTCGGCTATCAATGTCCCTGCGAATGAGCGTAGCAGCGCAGGGTACCCGCTTGACCGGTATTGCTTCGATGTTCTAATCAACTTGTACGACGAATCAGTTGATGCAGCCGGCACGCGTACTACTTTGGAATCCTACCCAACTACGTGGCTCCATCACTACGGGAGTGGTATTGATGGATACCAGATCACGTTTACGCGAGTGCCATACTACGCAGACCCATGCGATCCAGAAGTGTTTTCTTGCAGCATCGCCAGTGACGCTGAGGTTGGCTTGTCGCGGGTGACTGGCATGATTGAGCGAACCGGGGTTGTGCAGATCTTCACCTGGGTGGTGATCGGGATGATTATCCTGGCCGCCATCTGTGCAATCACGATTACCCTTGCGGTGATGAGTGGCGCCCGACCACCGGCTCTTGGCGGCTTGGCATTCCTTGCAGGCCTGCTTTTCGCAGTCCAACCTCTTCGGAGTGCGCTTCCTGACGCCCCACCTGTAGGTATGGATCTTGATGTCCGAATCTTCTACCCATGCATTCTTGCCATTCTTGTGTCACTTGCGGTGCAGGTCGGGCTCTGGGTGCGCAGGGACGACTACAGAGCCTAGCGCCGCGCTCGCGCAGAATCGCCGCTATGAGCCTCCGCCGCCGCTGCAATCGATTCGTAGAGAAGCACCTCCGCGCGTGGGAGCTGTTGCTAGCGCTGTTTGCCGCAGCGTCGGTGTATGTGGGCGTGCGGGCGACGGAACTCGGGGAGCCCGAGTACCTCACGAACATTGAGTGGATCTTCACGGGCCTCTTTGTGGCGGAGTACCTGTTCCGCCTCTGGATCGCACCGAGCCGCTTTGGGTACTTCAAGAGCGCGCTGATCGACTTGGTGAGCATCTTCCCGCCAGTGAGAGGCGTGCGACTGCTGCGCCTGGTGCGCTTGTTGCGCGTGGCGGAGAACATCGGTGCGGCGCTCGAGACCACGGCGATGGGCCGTCGTGCGATTGCCCTCTCGCGCATTGCCATTCTGTGGATCGCGGTCGTGGGCATTGCAGCCGTGGGGCTGTACAGCGCCGAGCTTGGGCAGAACCCGTCGATTCAGTCGGGATTCGATGCGCTCTGGTGGGCGGTCGTCACCACCACCGTGGGATTCGGCGACATTGCTCCCGTGACCGCCGAGGGGCGCCTCGCCGCAGCGCTCCTGATGGTGCTGGGCGTGGGCTTCTTCAGCTTCTTTGTGGCCACCATCACCGCCTCACTCGCGGCCGAGACCGCCAGCGGA
>CAJABS010000211.1 GCA_903938075.1 uncultured Chloroflexota bacterium
GAGTGTAGGGGAGGGGGCGTGCGGGCGCCTTGGTCTTGGGGAGGGTCAGGCTGCTATTCTGCGCCCAACAGCGCTTGACACCCACGGGCAACTGCTTTGTCCGATCACGAAACCGCAAAGGAGGTCCCCCCACCGATGGCTTCCGGGAGCGTTGCTGAGATCAAGAGCCGACTCGCCGTCGCCGACGTCGTCGGCGAGTCGGTCGTGCTGCGCAAGGCGGGCGCTGCGTTCAAGGGCCTCTGCCCATTCCATGGCGAGAAGACCCCCTCATTCGTGGTCACGCCCGCCCGCGAAACCTGGAAGTGCTTCGGCTGCGGCAAGGGGGGCGACATCTTCACCTTCGTCATGGAGCGCGACAGCCTCCCCTTTGGCGAGGCGTTGACGCAGCTGGCCGCGAAGGCCGGCGTCACGATTGACGATCGAAGTCGCGCCGAGGATGCGCGCAAGGTGCGCCTTCGCGATGTGCTCGAAGGGGCGGTCAGCTTCTATCACGCCATCCTCACCTCGCACGAGCTCGGACGCCCCGCCCTCGACTACCTGCACTCGCGCGGATTCACCGACGAGACGATCGAAGCGCAACGACTCGGCTGGTCACCAGACTCCTGGGACGCCTGCTCCAAGGCGCTCGCCGCAAAGCGTGGCGCAACGCCCGCTGAGTTGGCCGCCGTTGGCCTCACCACGGAACGCGACGGTGGTCGCGGCGCCTATGACCGCTTCCGCGCCCGCGTGATCTTTCCGATCCGCGATGCGAATGGGAAGATCACCGGCCTCGGTGGTCGCCTTCTTCCAGAAGACGACAAGCGCGGTGATCGTGGTCCAAAGTATCTGAATAGCGCAGCAACAGAACTCTTCGACAAGTCGCGCACCCTCTATCTCATTGACAAGGCGAAGCCGGCGATGCGCAAGAGCGGCACCGCGGTGCTCGTTGAGGGATACACCGACGCGCTGATGGCGCATCAGTCGGGCTTCACTAATGTTGTTGCCAGCATGGGCACGGCTCTCACGCCAGCGCAGGTCGCGCTGCTCTTGCGCTACGGATCAAAGATTCTCTTGGCGTACGACGTTGATGCGGCTGGAGCGAAGGCGGGCGCATTTGGCGCCACCGAACTGCTCCGCCTTGTGACCGAGCTTGGGAGCGCCGATGGCGGACCATCGCTCGTTGATGTGGGGATCGTGCGCCTCCCCGATGGGAAAGACCCTGATGAAGTCGTGCGCGATCAACCAGAGGCCTGGCGCGCCGCAACGGAGCAGCCAGTACCAGTAGTGGAATACCTCATTGACACCCATGCCCAGGCCCACGACCTGAAGGACCTTGGCGGTCGGAAGCGCGCCATTGACGGCATCAAGCCAATCCTCCGCAGCCTGCGCGACCCAATCGTTCGCGATGGCTACATCTCTGCTGCCGCGCGGCGCATCGGCGTGGACGAGAACTCCATTCGCGAAGCGATGATCCAGCGTGGCGCCGAGACGGCCGGCGCAGAGAGCCGCATCTCTGCCGATCGTGTGCGCGCCGCCGACGCCGACGGTGATATTGACTCCATCCTTGCCGGGGTAACGCCGCCCGAGGCCGAGCTGCTCCGACTCCTCATTGCGGCGCCCGCTGAACGGCTCCGGGTGCGCGACGTCCTCACCGATCAGCTCTTCACCAGTGGGCTCGCACGCTCACTCTGGCGAGGATTGCGTGCGGCACTTGACGCTGGCCTCGAGGCTGGGACGACCGTTGATGCGCTGGAACGCCTACCCAGTACGATTGAGGGCGAAGAGCGCCGCCTGGCGCAGGCCCTCTCGGTTCGCGTCGGGGCCACCGTTGAGATCACGCGAATCCGTATCGGCATTGATCAGACCATCCTGCGGCTGGAGGCTGATCGCCTCGAGGAGGCGATGGCCTGGTCGCGAAGTGAGATTGCTGAGGCGGAGCGCGAGGGCGATGCCGCTCGAGTTCGATCCCTCATGGAGGCTGAACGAGATCTTGGACAAAAGCGAAAGGCGCTTGACCGACGCTTCTTGGCGTCGGGAGTGCTCACAGCGGCAAAGGGGGGGAGCAAGTGACGAAGGCGAAGCAGGTAAGTAAGGTGACCACCAATACGCCCGTGAAGGTGGCGCCCGCGAAGGCGACGCCAGTGAAGGCCGCATCGACCAAGGTCGCCCCAAAAGCCGCCGCAAAGCCCGTCACGAAAGTTGCTCCAAAGCCAACCGCCAAGCCAACCGCGAAGCCAGTGGTGAAGCCAGTGGTGAAGCCGGCGGCGAAGGTCACCGCGAAGCCGACTGCGAAGCCAGCCCCAAAGCCCGTCGCAAAGCGCGGATCACTCGCGACCTCTAAGGCCGCCCCGAAAGCCGCTGCGAAGCCGATTGCAAAGAAGGCCGCGCCAGTGAAGAGCGTCGCGAAGACTTCAGCGAAGCCAGTGGCGAAGAGTGCCACCAAGCCCGCTGCAAAGCCAAGCACTAAACCAATCGCCAAGGCGAAGCCAGTGGCGAAGCCGGCCGCGAAGCCTGCCCCAGCGAAGGGGAAGAAGCCCGCCTCGCTCGCGACATCGTCCGCACCAGCAGCGAAGCAAAAGGGCGAGAAGGCGGCGCCAGCTGCAACGGCTGCCCCAGCAAAGCCGCAGGGGAAAGTTGCGAAGGGGAAGGCGGCGGCCGGCCCAGCAGCAAAGCTTGATGGCGTTGCAGAGCCCGGTGCCGCAGATCTCGCCGAGATCGAAGTCGATGGCGTTGAGATGCTCAGCCCAGAGGCGGCGGCCGCACTCCTTGTTGCCGAGGTTGCGCCAGAGACACCGAAGCCTGAAGTTGTTGAGCCAGTTGCGGAGTCGACTGGTGTTGATGACCCAGTACGCATGTACCTCAAGGAGATTGGTCGCGTTGGACTACTCACCGCCGAAGAGGAGGTCGTCCTCGCCAAGATGATTGAGCTCGGCGAGCAGATGGCCGACGAGCCATGGAAGGCCGTCTACAACCTGCACCAGTGGACCTATCACGAGACGGAACTTAAGACGCGCAAGAAGAAGGAGTGGTACCGCCTGGATCCGGCACTCGCCGCGAAGGCGCACGCCACGTATGCCGAAGCGATCGGCGCATGGGTCAAGGGGCATCACGTACACGAGTGCAAGGTCACCGGGTTCGATAAGGCCTCGCGCGAAGTGACGGGCGAGACCGCCAAGAAGAATCTGATGATTGCGAAGAGCCTCGTGAAATCATTCAACGAGCCGAACCGCCGCAACCTTGCAGCGAAGACGGCGGAGATCATCGACTTCGCCTTTGCGACGGTGGGAACTGGCGACATGGAGAGCCGCGACAACGGCGTGCTCCAGAAGCTCTTCCTCTGGGCACGCGATGAGATCGCCTGGCCAGCACTCGAGACCTGGATCGTGCAGGGGAAGCACATCTCGAAGGATGGGAAAGACTGGATCCGCGAGGCGGGTTGGGATCCCGAGAACCCTGCACTCGGCAAGTTGCGCGACCGTGAGGGCTACGTGGTGCAACTCGGCTGGCGCGGTCGCGAGGAGCTGACGAAGGCGAACCTGCGCCTCGTCGTCTCGATCGCCAAGAAGTACATCGGTCGTGGCATGAGCTTCTTGGATCTGATCCAAGAGGGGAACATCGGCCTGATTCGCGCCGTAGAGAAGTTCGAATACATCAAGGGCTTCAAGTTCTCGACGTATGCCACATGGTGGATTCGCCAGGCGATCACGCGAGCGATCGCAGATCAGGCCCGAACGATCCGCATCCCCGTGCATATGTACGAGCAGCTGAACCGCCTCACCCGTGTGCAGCGCCAGCTCTTCCAGGAGCTCGGTCGTGAGGCGACGGATGACGAGATCGCCAAGGAGCTCACCAAGGTGACCGAGTCAGAGGTGACCGCAGAGCGCGTCCGCGAGATGCGCAAGGTGAGCCAGGAGCCGGTCTCCCTCGAGACGCCGATCGGCGAAGAGGAGGACAGCCACCTCGGGGACTTCATCGAGGATAAGGCGGCGAAGAAGCCAGACGAGGCGGCGAATAGCCAACTCCTTTCCGAGCAGATTGTGGCCACGTTGGAGTCGCTCAGCCTCCGCGAACAGCGGGTGCTGCGCCTGCGCTTTGGCCTCGAAGATGGCCGACAGCGCACCTTAGAGGAGGTCGGGGCCGAGTTCAACGTGACCCGCGAACGCATCCGCCAGATCGAGGCGAAGGCGCTGCGCAAGCTGCGCCACCCATCGCGAGCACGCAAGCTGCGCGACTACCTCGACTAGGGGGTTCGTGCGGCGGGGAGGAGCGACGCCCCTCCCTGCTAATATTCCGCTCGCGGCAGAGGCCGCGGTCATTCCGGCGTAGCTCAGTGGTAGAGCGGGCGGCTGTTAACCGCCATGTCGTAGGTTCGAATCCTACCGCCGGAGCCAGCACCTAACGAGAGAGTGGAGGGCGCGAATGGTTGCAACCGGACTCAGCGAGAGCCCTCAGGCCTACCGCGCGAAGTTGCTCGAGCAGAGCGACAGCCAGATCGATGCGTGGGCGACCGGCTCACTGCGCGACATGGCGAAGCGCAAGGGGATCGTCGCCACCATCCACGAGTTCTCCCATGCCACGCATCTCGATGAAGACGGGCTTGCGGGCGCCTACACGCTCGGTGGTGGACCAGCCGCCACGATGGGGCGTGACGCAGAGGGGCGACTGCTTCTTCCTGCGGTCAGCCTCTGGTGCCTCGTTCCTGGCCTTCGCGCCGCCGACCCGAAGGGTGGTCGCGAGCGACTGGTTGCCTTCTTGGTCGCGACCTTCGAAGAGGTCGTCTACATCTAGGTTCGGTCGGCTACTCCGACTTCTGTCGCAAGATCGCGGCGAGGTTGTCGAGCTTGTTTCGCGCGATCAGTAGCCACTTCGCCATGTTGGCACGATCTGTTTCGCTGAGTGGTGCACCCGCCTCTGGCTGATCAATCTCATGCAGCACTGCGGCGAGCGCGTCGATGGAGCTGGCGAGACTATCGCGAGCGTTGGTCAACGCCGCGTCTGATGCCGAGGCGATAGCTGCCGCCTGTGTGGAGACTGGTGCCGAGGCGCTCGCCACCGGTTGCTTCGCCGCGGCTGCAACGATCGGACGCTCGTTCGGTGCCGCATACGGGAAGATCGACGGTGCGACGATCTCTGGTGTGGCGGCTGGCTCGGGGCGTTCGTCGCGGACGACACTCTTGAGGCGGGCGAGCGAGAGCTCGCCGCGCAGTACCTGTGCCGCCAACTCGCTGCGCCGCGCGGCATCGGTGATCTTCATCAGCTCATAGGCATGGCTGATGGTGTCGGAGCGCTCCGCGACGAGCGCGCGGATGTCGGCCGGCGCATGCATCAGGCGCAGGCGATTTTCGACGTAGCCCTTGTCCTTGCCGATGCGCTCGGCCAACTTGCGGATGCTGTAGCCGAGCTCGCTCGTCATGCGCGCAAAGATCGCCGCCTCATCGAGCGGGGAGAGATCCTCACGCTGCAGGTTCTCAATGATCGCAACCTCAAGGGCGATCTCATCGCTCATCGCTTCAACGATGGCAGGGATCATCGGCAGGCCGAGTGAGAGGACGGCGCGCCAGCGGCGCTCGCCCGCAACGATCTCGTAGGAGCCCGGCTCAGTTGGTCGCACGATGATCGGCTGCAGTACCCCATGCTCGCGAATGCTGGCGGTGAGCTCGTCAATCGCGAGTGGTGGAAGTGCAAGGCGGGGCTGCTTGGCGTTAATCGTGACTCGATCGACGGCGATCTGTCGCACCGAGCGGTCACCC
>CAJABS010000212.1 GCA_903938075.1 uncultured Chloroflexota bacterium
CCTCGTAATCCAGGGTGAACCGCTCCAACGCATCGGAGCGATCTTGCCGCTTGCGAGCATGCTCTCGCTGCTTCCGCTGATCGCTGGCCGCCCGACACACCAGGCTGCACGCGCCGCATGGCGCCGATTTATGTTGCTGAACCTCTTCCTTGGCGCTGGGGCCGCCATGTTGATCATTCGCAGCCTCGTCGGCGCTGCGTAGTACTACTATGCGCAGATGAGTGATACGCCGCGATCGATTCTGGTGCTCACCGTCAGTGACTCAATCCATGCTGGCGAACGGGAAGACAAGGCGGGCACGCTCGCCGCGGCGGCCCTCGTCGCGCACGGGTGGGAGGTGCAGCGCGCGCAGGCCCCCGACGAGCTCGATGCCATTCGCGCGGCGCTCGAACAGCACATCGGTACCGTTGACGTCATCCTGACCGCTGGCGGAACCGGGCTCAGCTCCCGCGATGTCACCCCAGACGCGACCGCGCCACTTCTGGAGCGGCTAATTCCGGGGATTCCTGATGCCATTCGCATGCTGGGGCGCTCCCAGACGCCCGCGGCGATCCTTTCGCGCGGGGTGGCGGGTGTGGCGAAGGGGACCCTCATCGTCAACCTCCCTGGCGGCAGTGGCGCGGTACGCGACGGGTTGGCGATCCTCCTCCCCGTGCTTGAGCACGCCAGCGACGCAATCGGAGAGCGCGACCGCTCGTAGCCCTCTCAGGCGTGCCTTCGCACACAAGATCGTGTGTAGACTCTCCCCGAGACCGCAACCTGCGGTGGCCCCGCGCGCCGCGGTGCAAAGGTGAGGAGGAGCGAGGGTGCGTTGCCCATCGTGCAAGGAGCCAGATACGCGCGTCGTGGACTCGCGCGATCTTGATGACGGTTCCGTCATTCGTCGCCGCCGCGCCTGCCGCATTTGCGGTACACGCGTTACGACGTACGAGCGCGCCGAACTTGCCAAGCTCTATGTCATCAAGCGCTCGGGCGAGCGTCAGGAGTACGACTCCCAGAAACTCCTAGAGGGGCTGCGCCGTGCGCTGACGCGGCGCCCGGTTCCGGTTGATGCCCCAGAGCGCGCCGTTGAGGCGATCGAGGCACAGATTCGGGCTAGCGGCGCAACAGAGCTCTCCTCTGCGCGCATCGGCGCCTTAACGATGGCGGCGCTGCGCGAGATCGATCAGATTGCCTACATCCGCTTTGCGAGCGTCTACCAGTCGTTTGAAGACCTCGAAACGCTCAAGCGGGAAGTCGACGAGCTGCTCACCGAGAAGAGTGCAGGGAAGGGGAAGCGTCGCATTCGTGCCGTGGAGGCAGAGGCATGAGCGTTCTCTCTGATCGCGACATCCTGACCGCGATCGCAGCAGGCGAGATCGCGATCTCGCCGTTTGACGCGGTCGATGTACAGCCGGCCTCGGTTGACCTCCACCTTGACGGTACGTTCCGTGTCTTTCGCAATAATCGCTACGGCTTCATTGATCCGCGCGTAGAGCAGCCGGACCTCACCGAGATTGAGCGCGTTGCCGATGGCGAGCAGTTCATGCTGCACCCAGGTGAGTTTGTGCTGGGCCAAACGCGCGAGAAGATTTCGCTAGGAAACTCGCTGCTCGGACGCCTTGATGGGAAGTCATCACTCGGGCGACTGGGTCTACTCATTCACTCCACCGCTGGGTACGTTGATCCGGGCTGGGTTGGGAATCTCACGCTGGAACTAGGGAATGTTGCTCGTCTGCCAATTGCGCTCTATCCAGGAATGCGCATCGGCCAGATCTCGTTCCACCGCATGTCTTCAGAGGTTGAGCGTCCATACGGAAGCAGCGAGCTGCGCAGCCGCTACCAGGGCCAAACGGAGCCGACCGCGTCGGCAGCGCACGTTGGCTTTGATGACGAGCAGCAGGCGCATGACGGAGCGAGGATCACCAAGCCTCGTGACTGAACGTCGCAGCATTGATCTCGGGGGGATCACGGTCGACCTGCTTCGTATCGGAACCTTCTGGAGCGATGCAGGAGCGATCTTCGGGCCTGTACCCCAGGAGACGTGGGCGCCGATGGTGGCGAGCGAGCTTGATGCACGATCCCGCCTCTTGCAGGCGCTCAACATCTTGCATGTCAGCGACGCGAGTGGCGCGGTGTTGCTGGAGACCGGCGCAGTGCCAGCCGGCGCGCAGGTGAGCGATGCAGATACCGATTCACGCTCGGCACGTGAGGCACTCGTCTCTGCCGGCTTCGATGTCGAGCGAATTGCCAGCATTGTGCCGAGCCACCTGCATCGTGACCACGCCGGTGGGCTGGTAGACCAGCAGGGTGCTGCTGCCTTTGCGAACGCCCAGATCGTTGCCCCCCAGCGTGAGATCGCGGCGGTGGCGAGCGGATCTCTTCGCGCGCGCGCCGCGTACGACGTTCCCGGCCTCACGCGCCTCTTTAGCGCTACTGCACCACGCTCATTTGACGGCACGCTGGAGCTCACCCCAACGATCACGCTGCGTCGGCTCGGTGGGCACACTCCCGGCTCTCAGGCCACCATCGTGCGCGGACGCGAACGCACGCTCCTCTTCCTCGGCGATCTCTTCATGCGCCCCTGGCAGGCGAACCCGCGCTGGGTAACGGCGTACGACGACGAGGCGTGGGTCTCCGTTGACGCGAAGGCCTCCATCTTTGCGGAGGCGGCGGCGGGCGAGTGGCTGGTGGTCATGAGCCATGAGGTACAGACTCCCGTCGGCCGCATCGTGGCTGACCGCGATCGCTTCCGATTCGTTAGCGAGTAGGGAGCAGCTCCTCAACCAGCGCGGTTGCCGCTTCGCTGGTCAGTGGCCCCGTAACGACGCGCAGAACGCGCCCATCGGCATCAAGGATGAGTTTCGTTGGGATGCCACCAGCACCCGCCGCGCGAAAGAGTTCGCTATTGACGTCGACGAGGAGGAGGTAGCCGAGCTCATAGCGCTCTGCATACGCGGCGACAGTCGACGAAAGCTCCCCGACGGAGATACCGATCACCTGGAGGCCGCGATCGCGGTACGCCTCTGCGAGCGCGCGCAGCACCGGAGTCTCCTGCTGGCAGGGCGGGCACCAGGTGGCGAAGAGGTCGACGATCACGAGGCGTGGGGCTGGGAGTGCCGCCTGTGCCTCTGCAAAGACACCACCACCAGCGACAGGTTGCGCTGCAGGGATCGTGAACGTTGCGCCAACCTCGATCCCAGTGGCGTTCGGGTCAACGACGTAGAGATCACTTGGGGTTGCGGTTCCAGGGGTGATGTTTGTGCGCGACAGCAACAGCAGGAGTGCGAGTAGGGCGGCCGCAACCCCGATTGCTCCGATGCTGCGGCGCGAAAACGGTCCGATCACAGGCCAGGGAGCCCAGGCATGATGCGCGAAAGCAACGTGAGGCCGCCAGTTGCAATGAGGATTCCGATCGCTGCAACGAGAAGGCCGCCGACGATGCCAGCGATGCGCGTTCCGCCGCGGAGTCGACTGAGGATTCGCTGCAACGCAGCGGGGCTGCGATCAGCCACGGCCGCCAAGGCCAAGAAGGGGAGTGCGAGGCCGACGCTGTAGAGCGCCAGCAGCAGCGCAGCGCCAGCAGGGTTGCTTCCAGCGGCCGCGATTCCGAGGATCGCCCCAAGGACGACACCGATGCAGGGTGTCCAGGCGATAGCGAAGGCGGCCCCGAGCAAGAGGCTGCCGAGGTAGCCACCGCGCAGGATTGGCGTCGGTGCGCGCATACGGTCGAGTTGTGGAATGCGCAGAAGACCAGCAAGGTGCAGGCCGCCAACCGTCACGGCAACACCGACTGGGATCTGCAGAATCGGCAGGAGTCGCCCGGCGGCGCCACCGACGTAGCCCGCGCTAACGCCGAGGGCGATGAAGATCACGCTAAAGCCAGTGGTGAAGAGGAGGGCGTGACGCATGCGTGATGTTCCGGCACTGAGCGCGGCGAGACGACCGAGGTAGGCGGGGACGATTGGGAGCACGCAGGGCGAGAGGAAGCTCAGCGCACCCGCAAGAAGTGCCGTAAGGGCGTTAACGCTTTCCATCAACCGCTCCTACGGCGCTGCGCACATGTGCGGCAATCTGCATCCGGCTGAGAGCGAGTGGCAAGAGTTGACCCGCAACTTCGAGTGCGGGGATCTGCTCAAGAAGCCGCGCATGCATGGCTGGGTCCTCCTCAATGTTCACAACGCTGAGGGTGAGGCGAGAGCCCCCTTCGGCGATGAGTGTGCGCACGATCGCCTCTGTGCTCTCACAGAGTTCGCACCCTGGGCGACCGTAGAGCGTGATGAGGGTCTGCTCCATGCGGGTATTCTCCCACGCCGCGTTCAGATACCCTACGGGGGGCCCCTGTAGCTCAGTGGATAGAGCGCCGCCGTCCTAAGGCGGGCGTCGTCGGTTCGATTCCGGCCGGGGGCACCATGAGGTGAGCAGGGGAACAGGCGAGGAGGTCACGATGAGCGAGGCATCACGGATGCAGAAAGAGATCCCGGACTTCCAGCAGCCGCCCGATGTTGGGGTGCTGCGGAACGGCGCGTTCCTGCGTCTCTGGATTGCCCAGCTCTTTACCCAGATCGGTGGCAACGTCGTGCTCTATGGGCTCACGGTGCTGGTCGCCGAGCGAAGCGGCTCAACCTCAACGCTCAGCGCCCTCTTCTTGAGCTTCCTGGTCCCAGCCGTTCTCCTTTCGCCAATTGCCGGCGTATGGGTGGATCGACTCGACAAGCGGCTCGTGCTGATCATCGCCAACCTCACCCGTGCCGGCGCCTTCTTCCTCATGCTGGGGAGCGTTGATTCCCTGGGCATTGTGCTCTTGCTGAACATCTTTGCGAGCTTTATGACAACCCTCTTCGCCCCCGCAGAGCTTGCGATGATTCCGCTCCTCGTTCGTCGGGACCAGCTCACCTCAGCAAATGGGCTCTTTACCTTCACGCTCAATGCAGCATTTGCGCTGGGGTTTGCACTCCTCGGGCCTGCCGTCGTGCGCATCGCTGGCCCAGAAGCCTCAATCATTTTGGTCGCCGTGCTCTTCCTGCTGGCGGGTCTGCTCTGCTTCGGTCTCCCAGCAGCACCACCCCCAAAGCTGGCCGGCAACATGCGAACCAATACGACACAAGCCACTCGAACCACCACCGGTGAACTGGTTGAGGGACTTCGCTTTATGTGGCGTCACAGCTCCGTCCTCTGGTCGCTGGCTTACCTTGCGATCGCTGCCAGCGTGGTGGGGGTCATGGGAGTTCTTGGCCCCGAGTATGTGAGTGACTCCCTCGGACTAGATGCGCGAGACTTCTGGTTGGTCGTTCTGCCGATTGGTCTCGGCGTCGTGACTGGCATCCTGGCGCTCAACAGTTGGGGTGCAAACCTGCCACGCCGTCGCCTTATTGAAGGGGGACTCTTTGGTGTCGGAGCGGGCCTCGCGTTGCTCGCCCTCGCCGTACCGATTAGCCGCGCGATCTCTGACGGCGCACAGCTCCTGGGCGAGCTTCCGCTCGATTCCGGTGCATCTACGCTGGCGACGGTGATCTTCGTCGCCTACTTCGCCGGTGTGGCGTACGGACTGGTAGCGATTCCTGCCCAAACGGCACTGCAAGAGGAGCTGCCTGAGGAGGTGCGTGGGCGCGTCTTTGGCGTCTTGAACATGCTCGTCAGCCTCGGCAGCTTCGTCCCAATCATTGCGGTGGGACCGATCGCCGATGCCATTGGCGCAACCAACACGCTCCTGGGCGTAGGCGCCTTCATCGTGATGGTGGCCGCTGCCTCAATTATTCGCGGCCCAAAGCGACCGGCGCGCGCCTAGCGACTCGTTACAGCGAGCCTCGCCGTAGGGCGACCGCGATCTCGCCCGCAAGGCGCGCGTTCGACTCCGCGAGCGCCAGGTTGGCGGGAATTGAGCGCGAATCTGTAGCGGCGGCGATTGCCGCCAAAATCTTCGGCGTGGCCTTCGGACCAGTTGCGCCAGCCCGCTCCGCTTCAGCCAGTCCAGTGGCAATAGCATCGGCGATCTCTGCTGCTGGAATCTCGGCTTCAAGCGGGATCGGGTTGGCGACCAGCATCCCACCGCGCCAACCGAGTGCGGTGTTCGCCTGAGCAATCGCGGCAATCTCTGCTGAGCTCTCAACGCGATGGCTCAGCGCGAGGCCACTACTGCGACTCCAGAAGGCGGGGAAGTGGCTTGTTTGGTAGCCGATCACGGGAACACTCAGCGTCTCAAGCACCTCGAGTGTCTTCGGCAGATCAAGAAAGGCCTTAGCGCCGGCGCTCACCACGATGACGGGATGGCGCGACATCGCACCAAGATCCGATGAGACATCGAAGTTCAGTTCGGCGCCACGATGCACGCCGCCAATACCGCCTGTTGCAAAGACACGGATCCCTGCGAGTCCTGCAATGGTGACTGTCGCGGAAACCGTAGTTACTCCGGTTCGTTTCGCTGCGATCGCAACTGGGAGATCGCGCTCGGCGAGCTTCTCATCGGCGGAAAGAACGAGCGATTCGTGATGTGGCTCAATGCCCGCCCAGAGTTCTCCATCAATGACAGCAGTGACAGCAGGCACAGCGCCAGCCCCACGAATCGCAGCATTGACGCGATCAAAGCACTCATGGTTGTAAGGGGCGGGGAGACCCATCTTTGAGGTGATCGTTGATTCAAGGGCGACGACCGCTTGGCCTGAGGCGAGCGCGGCCGTAACCTCGGCTGACTGACGTACCTTCATCTCGCCTCCCGCTCTTCGCTCTGCGCTGCTTGTCGCTGCAGATGCCCCGCAGCAGCATCATGGCCTGCGGCTAGTGCATCCTCCCACGATTTGCCGCGCGCTCGTGCAACGAGGAGGCCGCCGGCAAACGCATCACCGGCACCCGTGCTGTCGATGCCCACTGGGAGTGGATGTGCAGGGAGCGCCGCAATCTGCTCGCCACTCGCCGAGCGCACCTCGGCGATCCCTGCCCCGTGTTTTGCAATCAGGATGGAGCCAGGAAGCGGGCGATCAGAGAGGTCGAGATAGTCACACTCCTCTTCGTTGGCGAACAGGAGTGTTGGGGCGAGCTCCGCAAAGCGGCGACGGCTCTCCTCTGGTCCCCAAGTACTCAGCGCCCCCACAGACGAGGCATCAAGCGACGTCGGGATCCCTGCGTCGCGGGCGTGAGCGAAGAGGCGACGTGTGGTCTCCCCAAGTGGTTCGCCGAGCAGTGAATAGGCGGGGGCATGGAGCCAGGCACCGCCGGCGAGGGAGGCTGCGCCTGGATCGCGAAGCGAGAGGGCGGCCGCGCGGTCGGGGAGCATCGTTCGCTCACCGTCCGGTTCAACGACCACCACGATGCTGGCGCTGCGGCCACCCCGTTGCAGGAGCGGCTCAACGCCAGCACGCACCAGGGCCGCCTCAAGGGTCTCCGCCGTGGCGTCTTCACCAACAGCGCCGATGAAGCGCGCGGAGCCCCCAGCAGCCACGGCTGCCACTGCAACGTTTGCAGCGCTCCCACCGCGCCGTCGCGTGATCTGGGCGGCGGCGTCGGAGCCGCGCCGCCACGGTGCGTCCAGCCGCACGGCGATCTCGTCGATCAGGTCGCCCACACAGACAATCAGTGGGGTCGAGGCGGCTGGGTTCGCTCGGTCAATCATGCGGGGGAGTGTATCGGCTATTCTCTGGCTCCTTGGGCGGTTAGCTCAGTTGGTTAGAGCGCAGCCTTGACATGGCTGAGGTCACAGGTTCGAGTCCTGTACCGCCCACCAGAACGTAATGGCGCGGAGAGGGGTCCAAGGGATGGCAGACGAGGCAGCGGCAGCAGAGGTCGTCGAGATCGACGAGATCCTCGAAGCGCCCGCGCGCGGCTCCGCCGAAGAGCTCCTTGATGCCGGTGCGAGCGACAACCTCAGCCGAATGCGGCACTCCGCGGCGCACGTCATGGCCGAAGCGGTCATGCGCCTCTTCCCTGGTGCAAAGCTCGGCATTGGTCCTGCGATCACCGACGGCTTCTACTACGACTTCCTTCTAGAGCGAGCCCTCACCCCAGACGACCTGAGCGCTATTGAGGCCGAGATGGCCAAGAGCATTGGCGCAAACCATACGTTCACGCTCGCGGAGCACACCTTTGACGACGAGCGCGCGGCGTTGGTCCGCGCAGATCAACTCTTCAAGATCGAGATCATGGACGATCTCGCCAAGGCTGCCGCAGCGGAGGGGAAGCCTGCCCCGAACGTCACCACGTACCAGCACGGCGAATTCCAAGATCTTTGTCGCGGGCCGCATGTTGAGAGCACCGGCAAGATCGGTCCGCTCAAGCTGCTCTCCATTGCGGGCGCGTATTGGCGCGGCAAGAACGATCGCCCGATGCTGCAGCGGATCTATGGCACAGCGTGGGAGACCCAAGAGCAGCTAGACCAGTACCTGTGGCGTCGCGATGAGGCGCGCAAGCGTGATCATCGAAAACTTGGCGTCGCACTTGACCTCTACTCGTTCCACGACGTTTCACCTGGGAGTGCCTTCTGGCACCCAAAGGGACAACGCCTCTGGCGAACACTTGAGGGCGCAATGCGCGAGATGCAGGATCGACGCGGCTATCAGGAGATCTCTACGCCGATCGTGGTGAGCAAGCACCTCTGGGAGCAGTCAGGCCACTGGGATCTCTACCGCGACAACATGTTCATCATTGAGTCCGAGGGTGAAGAGTTCAGCCTGAAGCCGATGAACTGCCCAGAGAGCACCGTGATCTATCGCACGCGTACCCGTAGCTATCGCGATCTCCCACTCCGGCTCTCTGAATACGGCCGACTCCACCGCAATGAGTTGTCGGGAACGCTGAGTGGCCTGACACGCGTGCGCCACTTTATTCAAGACGATGGCCACATCTATGTTCGCCCTGATCAGATTGAGTCCGAGGTTGCAGCACTCCTAGAAGAGGTGCGTGAGGTGTATGCCTGGTTCAACCTCCCGGTGGAGTTTGTCTTCTCAACAAAGCCCGCCAAGGCGCTTGGCGACCCGAAGCTCTGGGAGAAGGCCGAAACGATGATTGAGAAGGCGTTGCGCGACTCTGGTGCGAAGTGGCGCCTGAATGCCGGCGACGGCGCGTTCTATGCGCCGAAGATCGACATCATCGTGCGCGATGCGCTCGGACGCGAATGGCAGACCGCCACCGTACAGGTTGACCTGGTCATGCTTCCGGAGCGATTCGACCTCACCTACACCGACGAGGCGGGGGAGCGCGTGCGGCCAATCGCCATTCACCGCGCGATCTACGGCTCGCTTGAGCGCTTCATCGGCATTCTGGTTGAGCACTACGCTGGCGCCTTCCCGTTCTGGCTGGCGCCTGAGCAGGTGGTGATCATCCCGATTGCCGACCGACACCTTGAATTCGTGACGGCTGGTGCTGCGGTGCTGCGTGCCGCCGGCATTCGCGTCAGCATCGACGACTCCTCCAACCGCATGCAGAACAAGATCCGCTTGGCCCAAGAGCAGAAGGTGCCACTCATGCTTGTGGTCGGTGACAAGGAGATTGAGGCTGGTGGGGCCGCGCCCCGCTGGCGCGATGGCACCCAGGAGCCTGCAACCAGCTGGGAGGCCCTCGCCGCCGCCCTCGCGGCGCGTGCCGCCGCTCGTACCGCCTGAGGGTGCTACGCTCGGTATCCCCGCAAGGACGCTGTCCTCGGGTCCAAGGTTGATGATCGTGAGGGTGTGACCGATTAAGGATCTACGCATCAATACCCAGATCCGCGTCCC
>CAJABS010000213.1 GCA_903938075.1 uncultured Chloroflexota bacterium
ATCATGGCCATCAATAATATTTCCATTTATATCTAATCGTGCGGCTGTATTGTTAATGATTACACTTACAGCCGAAGTTAAGGAGGCGCACGGGGAGGCCAAGTGATGCGCGCAGCTCCGCTTCGCCCTGCAGGTCTGCCGCGCCACGCGCTGAACGAGCGAGCTCAAGGTGCCCCGTCTCGCTCCAGCTCGGGTCGATGCCTGTGCTGCTGATCAGGCCCTCTGGGCCTGCTGCGGCGAGCTGCTGGATGCGACGCACTCCGGCGCGTGAGAGGTCGAACCATTCGCGCGCGCCATCGGCGCCGAATATCTTGATGATGGAGCTGGTTGATGCGCCGAATCCCACATGCACCATGCCGCCGTTACGGCTGCTCGCACCGTCGCGCAGCTCACCTTTTTCAAGGAGTAGGACGCGTGCGCCGCGCTCGGCTGCCCGACGCGCCGCGGAGAGGCCAGAGAAGCCCCCACCAATGACGATCCAGTCCACGCTGGTTGGCAGCGGTTCACTCGGGGGCGTGGCGGCGCTGCTCGGATTCGGTGCGTCCTCATGCCAGGCAACGGCGTGCCGTGGTCGCTGCGCAGGATCAACGTTCTGCATGAGCCAAGAGTAGCGCGCGACAGCACGGTGGCTGCGCGCGGGCGCGTGTAGCATACGGAGATGACGCAGGCCGCTACGCGCCCATCGGTGATCGTGGACTGCGATCCTGGCCATGACGATGTGTTCGCCATGGTGGTGGCGAACCACTACGCGAAGCTGCTCGGCATCACGGTGGTGCACGGCAACGCGCCGCTGACGAGAACCCTGCCGAATACGCTGATCTCATGCGGCGTCTTTGGGATCAGCGCCCCCGTCTTCGCCGGCGCCGAGCGACCACTGATCGCACCGCCGCGCAACGCGCCACACATTCACGGCGAATCTGGACTCGGCGGGCCGGAGCTTCCGCCGGTCACGCGCACCGCAGAGAAGACGCACGCCGTTGATGCGATTATCGAGTTAGTACGTAAGCACGAGGGCGATGGCGTCTGGCTGATGCCGCTCGGCCCGCTCACGAACATTGCGCTCGCGCTCCGTATGGCACCTGACATCGGCAAGCGCATCGCAGGGATCTCGCTGATGGGGGGTGGGACGCTGCATGGGAATCGCGCGCCGCACGCTGAGTTCAACATCTGGGCCGATCCAGAGGCGGCCTCCGTGGTCTTCAACTACGGCGGTCCACTCAAGATGGTCGGCCTCAACACCACGCATCAGGTCGTGATCACCAAGGAGTTCGTAGAGCGTGTGGCGACGCTGAAGACGCGAAAGGCGATCTTTGCCGCAGAGTTGCTCGACTTCTTCTCCACAACGTACGGGGAACAGCTTGGGGTATACGGCGGACCGCTGCATGACCCGTGTGCCGTCTTCGCCGTCACACATCCGGAACTCTTCGACCTACGCGCAAAGCGGGTAGAGATTGAACTGTATGGAGAGTTCACGCGCGGCATGACCGCGGTTGATGAGCGCCCGATCGTCGCGTCAAAGAAGGGGGAGCCGAACGCGTTGGTTGCCTACGAGCCGAAGTCTGCCGAGATCTTTGACCTGATCTACGCCGCGGTGGCCGCCGACTCCGTACGGGCATGAGCGCGGACGCAACTCGACGTCGTCTCCAGACCTCACTCATCCTTGGCGTGGGGCTGGGAAGCACCGGCTACATTGCGGCAATCACCGTGGCAACGATCGTTGCGAAAGATCTCTCCGGCGGATCAGCGTTCGCTGGGCTGCCTGGCGCGGCGATCGTCTTGGGCTCCGCCACCGCTTCACAACTTCTCTCGCGCTTTATGGTGCGTCACGGGCGTCGGGCAGGTCTCACGCTCGGCTATGGAGTTGGCGCGGCAGGGGCGGTCGGAGCTGGCGTTGCGGTGATCCTCGGCTCATTCCCGCTCTTCCTCCTC
>CAJABS010000214.1 GCA_903938075.1 uncultured Chloroflexota bacterium
GAGGTGCTGCCGGTGAAGGCGACCTTCGCGACGCGCGGGTCGGTGACGATGGACATGCCGGTGCTGCCCGGGCCGGTGACGATGTTGACGACGCCATCTGGGAGTTCGGCCTGGCGGCAGACATCGGCGAAGAGAAGCGCGGTGAGCGGTGTCGTTGAGGCAGGCTTCAGAACCACGGTGTTGCCCGCGGCAAGTGCTGGGGCAATCTTCCACGCCAACATGAGGAGTGGGAAGTTCCACGGGATCACCTGTCCGACGACACCGTGGGCCTCTGGTCGGCGGCCTGGAACGGCGTACTCGAGCTTGTCGGCCCAGCCGGCGTAATACCAAAAGTGCGCCGCGGCGAGCGGCACATCCACGTCACGCGACTCGCGGATCGGCTTCCCTGAGTCCATCGTTTCGGTGACCGCAAACTCGCGGCTGCGCTCCTGCAGGATGCGGCTGATGCGGTAGAGGTACTTGGCCCGCTCGCGTGGGTGCAGCTTCGACCAGACCTTGCGATAGGCGCGGTCGGCGGCCTCGATGGCACGGTCAGCGTCGGCGGGGGTCCCCTTCGCGATCTCGGCGAGGGGCTCCTCGGTTGCCGGGTTGTAGGTGATGGTGACCTCGCCGCCCGATGGAGCGCGCTCCTTGCCGTCGATGAAGAGGCCGTAGCGCTGGCGGATCGTGACGATCTCGCGAGACTCTGGCGCTGGGGCGTAGGCCCATGGGCTGCTGCCGGCGAGGCCTGAGCTGGCTGGAGCAACGGTTGCGGCGGGGGCCGGAGTCGTCACGCTGGCGGCACGCGCAGTCGTGCGTCGTGGTGCGGCGCCCTTCGGTGACTGATCGCTCGGCATAGGTGCATCCTAGCGCGCCGACCACTTCCAGCCACGCGGCGTATCGCCTACCCTTCGCGCATGACAACCCGTGCACCACAGGCCGCTCCACCGTTCGCCCCAACGATGCTGATCGACGGCACCTCGCGTGGGGCAACCGGGGGTCGCACCTTCACCCTGCGCCATCCAGCGAGTGGTGCCGCGATTGGCGAGATTCCGCACGCATCGGCTGCCGATGTGGACGCGGCCATTACTTCCGCTCGCCGTGCGTTCGATACCGGCGGCTGGCGCACGACGCTCCCCGCCGAGCGCGCGCGACTTCTTCTTGCGCTCGCCGATGCCGTAGAGCGCGAGGCTGATCACTTCGCCGATCTGGAGGTCTGGCAGACCGGCACCGCACGCAAGCTTCGCCGCGATGGAGACATTCCCGCCGTTGTCGATCACCTGCGCTACTTCGCCGGAATCCTGCGCGCCCCCGAAGGGATTGCCGCTGGTGAGTACACCGGCAACCACACCTCCATGATTCGACGAGAGCCAATCGGCGTTGCGGCACTCATTGCGCCGTGGAACTATCCACTCGCCATGGCGGTCTGGCAGGCGGCACCTGCGCTGGCCGCTGGCAACACCGTCGTGATGAAGCCCGCCAGCGCAACACCGCTCGCAGCACTCCGGCTGGCCGAGTTGGCCCGCGAGGTTGGCTTCCCTGCCGGCGTCGTCAATGTCATCACCGGACCAGGCGCCGAGATCGGCGCGCAGTTCGCCGCAGATCCGCGCATCGACATCATTGCCCTCACCGGCGATAGCGCAACGGGTCGAGAGTTGATGGCTGCAGGTGCACCAACGCTGAAGCGTCTGCATCTAGAGCTTGGCGGCAAGGCACCGTTCGTCGTCTTTGCTGATGCCGATATTGAGGCAGCCGCGCGCGGCGCAGTGGCGGGTGCCTTTGTAAACGGTGGCCAAGATTGCACCGCGGCCACGCGCCTGTACGCGCAGAGCGACATTTTTGATCGGCTCGTTGCCCGCATTGCTGAGCTCACCGCGCAGGTACGCATCGGTGATCCGTTTGATTCAGCCACCGATCTTGGCTCACTCATCTCACGCACGCATCGCGATCGCGTGGCTGGCTACGTTGACCGCGCCGTTGCTGCGGGGGCGCGGATTGTGATTGGTGGTAGCGCGAAGCCAAGCGGCGTGCCGGCCGAGGGTGCCTACTTCGCGCCAACCCTGATCGTCGGCGCCCAGCAGTCGAGCGAAATCGTGCAGCAAGAGGTCTTCGGCCCGGTGCTCGTTGCTCTCCCCTTCACCGACGAGGCAGAGGCAATCAGCCTCGCGAATGACACGCCGTATGGTCTCGCCTCAAGTTGCTGGACAGGTGATGTGGCGCGCGCGCACCGCATGGCGGCGGCCTTGAACTTCGGTGCGGTGCTGATCAATGACCATCTCCCCTTCCTCAGCGAGATGCCACACGGTGGCTTCAAGCAGTCAGGATTTGGCAAAGACCTCAGCCGTTACTCGTTTGAGGAGTACACGCAGATCAAGCACGTTGCGATTGAGATCACTGGCGAGGCCGAGAAGGCGTGGCACTGGACGATCTTCGGGGACCCGAAGAAGTAGCTCTACTCAGCTCCCGAGGAGCAGATCGAGCCAGGCGTCGAGCGGCGAGCGAGTTTGTGCATCAGGGCTGAACCGACGAGCGCCAGAGCCCGGAGCATCCTCTGGGAGCGGAGCCGCGTCGGCGGCCAGCACGAATGGGCGCTCCACTGCCGAACCGAGGCTGTAGCCGCGGGCGACAAGCTCAAGGAAGGCGGCATCATCAAGGAGCACGCGCTCTGCGGCAAGAGCGTCCGCGCGAGCCTGAAGCGCGGCAGTTTCATCGCGAAGCTGTGCTAAGCGCGCATTCACTTGAATCACGCCGATCAGATTCCGCCCAAACTCCACCACGAAGAGCGCCACGATCAGGGCCTGGCCGATAAAGATCAGGGCGCCGCGCGTGGTGCTGGTGCGTCGACGAATCAGGGTCCTCATGATTCCAGTTTCCGCGCCCCGCCCATCGGCGTCAAGCAGAGGCGCTGCGAGGGGTGATAGCCTGCGACTCGTGTACTTCTACGAACTTCACGAGGCAGACGACGAACTCGCCATCGGCATGACCCTCGCCCACGACGAGGCCTTTGCCCCCAGCGAATTCTTGGCGATGGTTGAGACGGCCCGAAGCCGGGTGATCGAAACCTTTACTGAGGAGACCCTGATTGAGGCGATCGCTGCTGAGCTTGAGCGAGAGCACGACTTTGCCGCCTCGCTGGATTCCCGCCTGGTGGCGGCGGTGGGCGTCTCTTCTGAGGAAGGCGAGACGCGCCTCCTAGCGCATGAGGGGGCGGGTGCTCACGCCGCCGATGAAGGTGAGGAGGAGGATCCCGACCTTGCTATCGCTGAGGCGCTGCTCTCGGGGCGCGAACCGATCGGCCTGCGAACGGCGGTGGTGGATCTCGAGAAGAACGAGGCGCTCGACTCCTAGCGCAACGAGGCGCGAGCTACCAGCGAGGAAGGCCCTTTGAGCCCTTCCAGACGCGATTCATGATCGGCACGCCATCTGTGGCGACATCCACGAAGTTTGGTTGGGACTGCTTCAAGATCACCGTCGGCAACATGCGTGTGCTCACCAACCGCGAGCCGATAAAGGTCGACTCAATGACGAGCCCTTGCGACGTTTCTACAGACCAGTTCTGGTCGAAAATGAAGTTCCCCATGGAGTAGAAGACTGGCTTACCGTTGATTACC
Organism: uncultured Chloroflexota bacterium; assembly: GCA_903938075.1. Lineage (GTDB taxonomy): Bacteria > Chloroflexota > Limnocylindria > Limnocylindrales > Limnocylindraceae > Limnocylindrus. The sequence continues at coordinate 3,591 of CAJABS010000214.1, forward strand.
TCCATGGCACTCGCCCAGTGCGAGTGTGACCCCAGGATCATGTCGGCACCAGCTTGAATCGCCCGCTTCGCAAACCTCCGCTGTGAGGCGGTCGGCTGCGCCTGAAACTCCAAGCCCCAGTGCGGAAAGACGATGACGACATCGGCACCAGCGGCGCGAGCCGCTGTGATGGAGGCACGCATCTCAAGCTCACCAATGGGCGCACTCCCCGCTCGATTCGCCCGGGCGTGTGTGCTCGGGTTCACCTGATCAACTGCAACGATGCCCACAGTGATGCCGCCGACGTTCGTCAGCCACGGGCGCTGCGCCTCAGCAAGATTGGCACCAGCACCACCGCTGCCCATTCCGGCTGCCTTAACGGCAGCGATCGTTTCAGGGATGCGCGAGACGCCCCCATCCCCGATGTGGTTGTTCGCTAGCGAGAGGAAATCGATTCCCGCCTCTTTCAGCACACGAAGAAGTGCGGGGTTGCCTGTGAAGACTGTCCCCGAGTTGTGTTGTCGCCACTTCTTCGGTGTCGGTGACTCCAAGTTTGCGATCGAGAGATCTGCCTTCTGGAAGAGTGAGCGCATCAGACCATTCACACCGCCACCGCTCACGTAGCGCGCGGCTACGCGAGGCACACCGAATTGGCTGCAGCAGGTCGTTCCCGTGATATCGGCAAAACCGCCGTCAAAGAGCGAATCGGCACCGCGCTTTGAGCGCTTCGCATCGGCTGAGACTCCGCGATCAAGCAGGATGTCGCCACCGGCAGCCAGGGTCCATGCAGTTGCCGGATCGTACGCGAGCGGCCCAGCAAGCCACTCTGCAGGAATCGATGCGTCAACGGGGAGTTCAGCACGTAGCGGCCAATCGGCGAGCGATGCGACGCGATAGACACCAACGATCGCGGCGCCCTCCCACGTCAGGGTGCGCAGCGCAGGCTCAAGGGCGGCGAGTCGCACGAACCCTGCCGCCTTCTCATCAGCGGCGAGTGCCGCCTTGAGCGCCGTGCGATCCGCGACGAGCGTGAGGCGAGAGGCAACAGCGGTGGCCGAGAGGCCGAGTGCCGCAAGGATGGCGCTGGATTCCGGCGCGATGAGGACGAGCTTCGTGATCGGCAGCTTCCCTCCGACCTCAGCGAGGCGCGCAATGCCAACGCTCGTGAGAGCGGTGAGGGTGCTGCGGTATCCAGCAACGGGGATCAGTGGGCTGCGTGTATCACTGGTCGGCGAGGCGCTTGGGCTACCCGTAGGATCTCCGCTCGCCCCCAACGGCGCGGCTGAGGTGCCACACGCCGCGGCAAGCAGTAGTGCGAGCGCGAGCGTGAAGAGGCTGCGACGTCGCGGCAACGGGGCGTTGGTGACAGCGGGCAGTTCCACACCGCTATCCTACCTGCATGCAGCAGCCCTTTCGCCGCACAGGCCCCACGCTTATCGCCGCCGCGCTCAGTGAGGAGCGTGCCGCCCTTGAGGCGCTTGCCACCGATCTGGTACCGCACGCACTGCCAGGAC
>CAJABS010000215.1 GCA_903938075.1 uncultured Chloroflexota bacterium
CGCCGAGACGTTCGCCCATGGAGCTCTCGTTGACGGTCTTCACGATCGGGCTCAGATCCTTCTTATGTTCGAGCATGTAGTACGCCAGCAGGCCGAAGACCTGCAGCTGATGCAGGAAGGTGCCGCGCTCGTCGACGGCGCCAGCACGGTCGGCGTCACCATCGAGGAGCATTCCCATGTCGTACCCGCCGCCCGCCATGCGCGCGAGGACCGGGTCAATGTGCGGACGAATCGGCTCGGGATTCACGCCGCCGAACCAGGGGTTGCGCTCGCTGCGCATCTCGTCGACGACCATGTTGCCGCCCGCAAGGAGTCGACCGATCCAGCCGGCGCCAGCGCCGTAGACGGGGTCGACCAAGATGCGCATCTTCTGCGCGGCCATCGCCTTCAGGTCAAGGTTGCGCTCAACGAACTTCTTGTAGCCCGGGTACGGGTCGTAGCGCTCCACCAGGCCCGCCGCCTCGGCGTCGGCGAATGGCCGACCGACAAGCTCGGGTCCGCGGGTGCTCGCCACATGCGCCTCGATGCGCTTCAGCAGGTCGGGCCCAGCGGCGGCGCCCGTTGGCGACTTCACCTTGAAGCCGTTATCCATCCAGGGGTTGTGGCTAGCGGTAATGACGACGCCCATCGCCGCGCCGCGCATCACCACTTCGTAGGAGACCATCTGCGTCGGCACATCGGTGCGTGAGTAGGCAACGGGAATGCCGTGCGCGAGCAGGATCTCGGCGGCGGCAATCGCAAACTCTTCGGAACCGAAGCGGCGGTCGTAGGCAATCACGACACTCTTGGCGGTGGTGCCGTCCTCTTCAACAACTCGGGCGACGCCTTCGGCGAGTCGGCGAACGTTCTCAAAGGTGTACTCGTCGCCGATCTTGGCGCGCCAACCGTCGGTGCCGAAGAGAATCTTGGTTGGTTCGCCGACGCCCATTGCTACTCCCTCTCTGATGCGGCGCGCAGATCGCTGCCGCTCATGCGCTCAAGGTCCATCGTCGCTGCACCGTTCGGTTGCAGGGCGATCACCCCATGCTCATTGCTGATCACAATGGTACGCCCCCCTGGCGCATCCATGCGGATCTCTTCAGTTGCGGTGCGTGGCAGCAGATGCGCACGAAGCTCACCCCACGAGCCGATATCGCTCCAGCCACAATCGAGTGGCAGGGTGCGCACCAACCCGGCCGCGGCGGCGGGCTCCATCACAAACGTGTCGATGGGCCCCGCTGGTACGGTGCTGTACTCGCCGATGCCGTTGATCAGTGTTGGTGCGAATTGCTCTAGCGCGGCGCGAGCACTGTCGCGGCGCCACGCAAACGTTCCCGCGTTCCATCGCGCGCCCGCGGCAATCAAGCGTTCCGCCTCATCGCGCTGCGGCTTCTCCGTAAATCGTGAGACGCGTTCCCCGTCGGCGACGATGTAGCCGAATCCAGTCTCGGGTCGCGTTGGCACCACGCCGAGTGTGTAGAGGGCGCCCGCTTCGCGGCTCGCGTGGTCGGCTGCGGCGGCGAGTGCGGTGCGCCAGGCTTCAGCATCGCGCACGGCATGGTCGGCGGGGATCACCAGCATCACCGCATCATCGGGTCGCTCAATCGTTGCCACCGCGAGGGCGACCGCCGCCCCCGTATTGCGACTGACCGGCTCAGCAAGGATGTGATCAGCCGCAATCTGTGGCGCGCACTCGCGTACGAGCTGCACCTGGCTTGCCGCCACCACGATGTAGGTGTCTTCAATGGGGACGAGTGGTGCGAGGCGCTCAAGGGTGACCGCGAGTGGGCTGCGTCCATGCAGGAGCGGCAGGAACGGCTTCGGCCGATTCGGGCTACTTAGGGGCCAGAGGCGGGTTCCGCCGCCACCGGCAAGAACGACCGCGTAGGGTCGACTACTCATCTGCGGCATCGTAGCGTGCGGCCTCGTGGGCAGATGAGGCTGAGGGTGATTCGTGCTCAGCGCCCGAAGAGGCGCCGAAGGATGCGCGGCACTGAGATGCCGCTGCGGCGGATGACGAGCCGCTCCTCAAACTCGGCCTTCACGCTGTAGCCGAGCGAGGTGTAGACGGCGATGGCGGCGGCGTTATCACGCTGCACATTCAGCACCACCTCATCGCAGAATCCGAGCAGGGCATCGGTCACCGCTGAGGTGTTCGCATGCGCGTAGCCGTTGCCGCGCGCGCCAGATGCAGTCAGCACGTTGCCAACAACGGCGATGCGCTCACGTCGACCGACCACATGGGTGCCCGCCGCCGCGACCAACTTGCCGTTGCGGTGAATGCCTCGATACACCCCCTCGGCAACGGCGAGTGGTGGAAGCCATGCGGCAAAGCCCAGCTGGTAGAGGTGATTCAGCGCTGGTGCATCGGAGGGGATGAGCGGCACCACGAGTGCGGCGGCGGGGCCGGTGTACGGCACGAATTCCGCGCGCGTCAAACCCATGCGCAACATGGGGTTGATCTTCTCCGTCTCGTAGGTGAGATCAAGAACGGGGTTCCCGCCGATCGGCGTTGGTACCCAGGCGGCGCGCGGACGAATCCCGTGCTGCAAGATTGTGGCGATCCCCTCTGGCTCGCCGTACAGATGGAGCGGCTGCGGCGCCCACCCCGAATACTCCATACCGAGGGCGATCGGTGTGGTGCCGCGTCGCGCTACAAAACAGCGGGTGCGCGGAAACTCACCATCGTCAAGATCGGCCAGCGCGTGTGCGGTGATCCAACGGTCACCAGTGATGAGCGATCGCACCAGCTCTCGATCGCGCGTCGCCGAAACCTCAATCGGCGTCGTGCTCATCAGTCGATCAGGGTGATGCCGTCAAGTGCGAGAAGCTCAACGCGTGGTGCGGTGACCTGCACGCCACTCGTCACGCCACGCGCAGCGAATGGTGCACCACGTTGCGCCGCTGCGCTATTCACCGCCTCAACGCGCTTGGTCATTTCGGCACCACTCATGTCGCTCGCCGCCGAGCCAGCGACTAGATAGACGGGCACGCCAGAGAAGAGTGCGGCTGCGGCAAGGCCAACGCCCCCCGCCGGAACCACGGCGTAGCCGGCACGGCTCACCGCGTCACTACCAAGGATCAGGGCGCTAATCGGACCATCGGCGTTCGCGATCTCACTCGCGAGTTGACCATCTTCAAAGAGTCGCGGGGTGAGGCCGGCGCGTACTGCGTCGGCGGCGTCGATGGCGCCGAGTCGTGCTGCACCGAGCACATCAACCGTGGGGCCGGCAGCGATCGTGATCGTGCGCACACCAAGGTGGCGCAGCGCCTCATGTAGCGGAGCGAGATCGCCCCAGGCGGTGGCGCCGAGGCCAGGCCCGCTGGCGATGGTGGCCCCACGAGTAAGGCCTCCCCGCTTCAGCGTTTCGGCGATGCGTTGGCCGTAGGCGGCGCGCTGGCCGAGCTGCGTTGCGGCGCGCGTGGCGATTGCCGCATCGAGACTTTCGTCACCTAAAGCAACCGGCAGGAGTGCATCGAGTTCAGCGTGCAGTGAGCCGGCGAGCGGTGCGGCGTTCCGAAGCGCAGCGGCGGCGGCGTGCAGGCGCGCAACGCGACCACCCGCCGATCCAACGCTGGCAAGGGCAAGAGCGAAGGCGGCGGCAAGGCCGCGGATCGGACCAGGCGCGATCGCATCAACGGTCAGGAGTGCCGCGATGCTACTCGCGCTCGTGGCGCGGCGTTCAGCAATCACCGCGGGCAGAGCGCGAACATCGAGCACGATCACGGCACCCTCTTCGTCGCGAATCGGTGAAGCGAAGGCTGGTTCTGGCGCGGCAGAACCCGCCTTGATCAACCCCGCATCGCCTGGCATGTCGAGATGCGTCTCTGCAGCACGTCGACGTGTTGGCTCTACACCTGATTCGCGCGTTGACCCTTGCAGATCGTTTGTGATGGACTGCGCCTGACCGCGGAGTGCGCCCAGTGCACCAAAGAGTGAGCCGGCGGTCGCGGCACCATCGTTGGCGATGCTGCGAAGGAAGGATCTGCGATCGCTTGCGGGGCGCTTCGCCATAGCGGCGACTAGAAGGCGATGATCGCCGAGACGATGCCGTCTGGGAGTCGCTTGCGACCACCAAGGACGGGGAGCTCTGCCAAGAAGCTGATGCCCACAACAGTGGCGCCGAGCTGCTCGACAAGTTTCACGGTGCCGGCGACGGTGCCGCCCGTGGCGAGGACGTCGTCAACGATCACCACGCGCGCACCCTTCTGCAGTGCATCGCGATGGATCTCAAGAACGTTCTTGCCGTACTCAAGGTCGTACTCCACCGAGATCGTTTCGGCGGGCAGCTTGCCGAGCTTGCGCACTGGCACGAAACCGACACCGAGGGTGGCGGCGATGGGTGCGCCAAAGATGAAGCCGCGCGATTCGATGCCGATGATCACGTCGGGCTTCAGCCCACGGATCGGTGCCGTCATCGCCTCGAGGGCGGCGGCGAAGGCCTCACCATCCTGCAGGAGGGTGGTGATATCGCGAAAGACGATCCCTTTCTTCGGAAAGTCGGGGATCGTTCGAATCTTCGAGGAGAGCTGATCTGGGGTCACGGCGGAAGTTTACGCGAGCGGCGCGCCCGCCGCGTTCGTCGCCTCCCAGCGGCGCACCTCCCCCACGATCCCCTGCACGAGCCGTGCGGCGAGGCGCCACGCCTCAGCGCCCGAGACCCGCTCCCGGCTGCGGATCTGACTGCCGCTCATGCTCAGCTCTCGAATGGGGTTCGCCACCAGTGCCCGAGCGGCCAGGCCAGGCTGCAGCTCGCCGAGGCGCACGATCAGGCGACCCTCCTCAATAAGGAGTGAGGCGAGCCCAGCCTCGCTCGCGCCGGCCCGGAGTCGTGCCACTTCGAGGAGTCGCTCCACCTCTGCTGGTGGCGCACCGAAGCGGTCGCGCAGCTCTTCGGCGATCGCGTTGATCGTGGCATCGGAGTCGGCGATGCCGAGACGTCGATAGAGGTCGAGGCGCTGCCCCTCGTCGGCCACATAGGTGTCGGCAAGGTGTGCGGAAACCGGAAGGTCGATGAGCGCCGCCGTGCGACGACGCGCCGGCTCGCGACCTTCTCGGCTGGCGCGACGAATCTCGACCGCATCGGCGAGGAGCTGTGAATAGAGATCGAAGCCGACCGCCGCAATGTGTCCGGACTGCTCGCCACCGAGCAGGTCGCCCGCGCCGCGAATCTCAAGGTCAGCAAGCGCCAACTGGAAGCCAGCGCCGAGGTGTGACGCATCGAAGATCGCCTTGAGGCGCTTGCGTGCATCGTCGGTGAGCGCCTCTTCGCGTCGATAGAGCAGGTAGCACCAGGCGCGGCGACTGCTGCGGCCAACGCGACCGCGCAACTGATAGAGCTGGGCAAGGCCGAGTCGATCGGCGCGATCGATGATGATCGTGTTGGCATTCGGAATATCAAGACCTGATTCAATGATGGTGGTGCAGACCAAGATCTGCGCCTCACCACGAACGAACTCGCCCATCACGCGCTCAAGGGCTCGCTCCTCCATCTGTCCATGCCCAACCACCACGCGCGCATCGGGAACAAGTCGGCGAATCTGCTCCGCCGCCGCCTCAATCGACTCGACGCGGTTATGCACGTAATACGACTGGCCGCCGCGCTCCAACTCGCGCAGCAGCGCATCACGCACCAACTCGAGGCTCGCCTCAGTGACGCGCGTGGCCACTGGGTGTCGATCCTCGGGTGCGGTCTCAATAGTGGAGAGGTCGCGAATCCCCGAGAGGGCAAGGTTCAGCGTGCGCGGAATTGGCGTGGCGGTGAGGGTCATGACATCGAGTTCGGCGCGGAGCGACTTCATGCGCTCCTTGGCGGCGACGCCAAAGCGATGCTCCTCGTCGACGACGAGCAAGCCGAGATGCTTGAAGGCCACATCCTTTGAGAGCAGCCGATGAGTGGCAACGACCAGGTCGACCTCGCCGGTGGCGAGCTTGGCGACGATCTCGGCCTGCCGTGCAGCAGAGACGCTGCGCGAGAGGAGCTCAAGCTTGAACGGATAGGCCGCGAGGCGGCGGCGGAACGTTTCGATGTGCTGCAGGGCGAGCACCGTGGTCGGCACCAAGACGGCGACCTGGCGCCCCGCCTCAAGCACGGCGAAGGCGGCGCGCAGTGCGACCTCGGTCTTGCCGTAGCCAACGTCGCCCACGATCACGCGATCCATCGGGCGCGGTCGACTCAGGTCACCCTTGGTTGCCTCAATGGCGGTGAGCTGATCGGGTGTTTCGCGATACGGGAAGGCCGCCTCAAACTCGGCGAGCCATGGGCTCCCCGGCGTGATCGCTGGGCGATGCGCCAACTCGCGCGCGGCGTAAATGCGCAGGAGTTCATCGGCGAGATCATCGGCCGCCTTCTTGGCGCGCTCCTTGGCGCGACGCCACTCCCCACCACCGAGTCGACTGAGTTGCGGATGCTCCGAGCCGGTGTAGCGCGCGATACGCGAGAGCTGCTCCACTGGGGTGAAGACGGTGTCGGTGCCGCCGTAGGCAATCTCGAGATAGTCGCGTTGATCGCCGTCACCACCGCGGCGCAGCATGCCCACGAAACGACCAACGCCGTGATCCACATGCACCAGGTAGTCGCCAGGCGTGAGTCGCTCCGCCGCCTCGCGCGTGATGCCGCGGCGATGCACCGCCGGTCGACGAACGCGCGTGGCGCCGAAGAGTTCGCGGTCGGTGATCACCGTCAGTCCATCGACGCCACCTTGGAATCCGCCGTCGAGGCCACCCGTCAAGATCGTGAGCGAACCGGGCTTCGGGTCCGTGAGCATTCCTTCGCTCACCACCGCACGTTCACCACCCTCGGTGATCAGCTCCGCAATACGTGCCGCCTGCTCCGAAACGATGAGTACTCGCGCCTTGTCGCGACGCCAGGTCTCGAGACCTTCGGTGAGTGCGCGCGATCGGCCGCTCGGCACCACAGGGTCATGCCAGCCGAATGAGTCGTCGCCGTCGGCGCGGATCATTGTTGTTGCATCAGAGCTCCAGGTGAGTGCGAGCCGCTGTCCACCGGCTGCGGTGAGTGCGGCGATCAGCGCGCTCCCCTCTGGAATCGGCGACGGCCAACCAGCAGGCAAGAGGCGTGTGGTTCGCAGCACATCGGCACGCTCCTCGGTTTGACGCGAGAGCGCATCGGCGGCCTGGCGCAACTCCCCCGGCTCATCGAGCACCACCAGCGCATCGCCCACCTGGTCGTAGGCGCGCTCTGCACTCAGCAGCACCGACCAGAGCTCGAGCCCATCACCGCGTTCTGCCTGGTTGCGTGCCGCGATCCCCGCCTCCCACCGAGCAAGATCCTCGGCGAGTCGTGGCGGCAGTTCTGTCTCCCCTCCGCCGCGCACGATCCCTTCGGCGACCGCTCGGGCAGCAGCAACGCGGGCCGCATCGAGGGGGAACTCGCTCGCCGGCAGCAGCTGCACCAGCGGCACCGCCTCACGGCTGCGCTGGTCGGCGGGGTCGATCCGTCGAATGCTCTCGATCTCATCGCCGAACCACTCGATGCGGAGGGGTGAGGTCTCACCCGCGGGGAAGAGGTCAACGATGCCACCGCGTCGGGCGATCTCACCGCGACCACCAACGAGCGAGACGGCCTCGTAGCCGAGAGCGATGGCACGTGACGTCACGGCGTCGAGGGTGATGCGATCGCCTGCACGCAAGAGGAGTGTCTCGGCGCGCAAGTCAGCCAACGAAATCGTTGGCTGGGCCACCGCGAGGAGCGAGGTCACCAAGATGCGCGGGCTCCCCTCATGCCAGGCGGCGAGCGTTGCCACGCGACCGGCCGACTCATCAATGACAAGTTCGCCACGCTCATACGGAAGCGCGCTGCGCGGCTCGAGCAGCACGACAGCGGCTGGATCGTGGAACCAGGAGCGCAGCGCATCGGCAACGCGCTCGGCAACCTCAGGGTCGCGCGCAATCCAAACGATGCGCCGATCAGCGGCGAGTGCGGCACCGAGCTGCGCCTTTGCCGCATGGGGCACATGAATGAGCGATGCGTCGCTCTTTGCTAGTTGCTTGGTGAGTACCGTAAATGGTGCTGCGCCGCGCAGCGTGTCAAGAAGTGGTGCAAGTGACGGCGTGTGGCGATTCACCCTTCGCGATCGGCCTTGTCGCGACCGAGAATCTTGCGCCAACCGTGCGAGGTCTTGCGAATGCCGTCGGCGCCGGCTGGGCCATCCACTTCACCCGCCTTCGGCAGCTTCGCCGGATCGGCGGCGCTGCCCGCTTCTGGTTCTGGGAGCGCCCACCCATTGAATGCGGTTGCCGCCTTGTTCAGTCCGCTGCGCGCCCACATCTCGATCGCCTCACCTGCAGCGGCGTCAATCTCGGGGAGGCGTAGTCGCTCGGCGGCGGTGAACTCACCGAGCACATGCTGATGCGCGGTTCCCGACTCGCGTGGGTCGCCAATACCAACGCGCAGGCGCGGGTACTTGTCGGTGCCGAGTTCATCGGTAATCGAGGTGAGGCCATTGTGGCCGCCAGCGCTCCCCCCCTCGCGGAATCGGAGCGTGCCAAACGGCAGGCTGAAGTCGTCAACAACCACGAGGAGTGCGGTGAGTGGTACGCGCTCGGCGGCGAGCAGCTTGCGCACGGCAATGCCGGACTCATTCATGAAGGTGTCGGGCTTCGCCATCACCAGGTCGAGGCCGAGCACGCGGCCAGCGTGCACCATCGCCGCATCGCGCCTCTTGCCACCGCCACGCCAGTTCACGCGATCGGCGAAGGCATCCAGTACGAGCCAGGCGATGTTGTGCCGCGTGTAGCGGTACTTATCACCAGGGTTCCCAAGGCCAACAACGAGGCGGCGATCCTGACTCATGCGCTCGCCCTCATCGCGCGCCTGTGTGCGCGCAGGATTCGCTCCTGCTCCGCCCACATCGCCGTACGTCCTGCGGGTGATCGGTGATCCCAGCCGCACAGGTGCAGCGCACCATGCACGGCGAGGAGTCGCAGCTCGTCGGCTGGCGCGTGGCTCGTTGCACCATCGGTGCCGCCGTGCCCTTCGCGCGCCTGCGCAATTGCGCGATCGATGCTGATGACGATGTCACCGAGCGGCAGGGTTTCGTTGGTGACGATTGGCGCAGCAACCTTGTGCGCTGCGCGACGGGCGGTGCCGGGTCGGGCGGGGTACGCGGTCGGCTCAAGGAGTGGGAAGCTCAGCACATCGGTTGCGCCGCGCTTCTTCATCTGTGACTCATTGAGTGCGGTGATCTCGTTGTCGTCAACGAGAGTGACGACCGCCTCGCCGTTCTTTGGTGCACCGGAGAGGCGCAAGGCGCGCTCAACAAGGGCACGAAGTTCGGTAGCGGTGACGGTGATTCCGCCGCGCCTGCGGCGCACGATGCGCGCGCGCGGCCCGGAGCTGCGGCTCATCCGCGTGCGGCGAGCGCCGCGGTGACCTTCCCCGAGAGGACCTTTCCATCGACAC
>CAJABS010000216.1 GCA_903938075.1 uncultured Chloroflexota bacterium
CTCTGGCGCGGCGTGGCACTCTCTCCCCATGGCAGCCAAGCGTCCAAAACTGAAGAGCAGCGCACCGGCCGCGGCGGCTGGGCGGCTCGACCGCATGCTTGGCGCCCACCTCGCCGCAGGACCTGGGCTCGTCAAGGCGGCCGATCGCGCCGCAGCGGTTGGGGCAATGGGACTGCAAATCTTCACGGGCAACCCAACGGGCTGGGCGCGCCGCGCCGAACTGCCCAAGGAGCTCCCCGCCTTCCGCGCCCGCATGAAGGAGCACGGCTTTGGGCCGCTCGCCGTACATGCCGCCTATCTGGCGAACCTCGCCGGGCCGAACCCGGTCTTCCGTGAGAAGACGGTGGAGCTGCTCCGTCACGAACTTCGCGTGGCGCCCGAGTACGGCGCATCGTTCGTCAACGTTCATATCGGCTCACACATGGGAACTGGCATTGAGGCTGGCATCGCCCGCGTCGCCGAGGCGGTCGAGCGCATCTTGGACGGCGTGCCGCTCGCCGACGACTCGGCACTCCTGGTGCTCGAAAACAGCGCAGGTGGCGGCAACGGGATCGGCGAGAGCCTCGACGAGTTGATCGACATCCACGAATCGATGGCCGCTCGCGGTCTTGATCTGTCACGCGTGGCCTACTGCCTCGACTCCGCACACCTCTGGGGCGCCGGTGTTGAGATGAAGGGTGACGACGAGGTTGATCGACTCGTGGAGCAATTCGACAAGAAGATCGGCCTTGAGAAGCTCGTGATGATCCACTACAACGACAGCAAGGCGGCACATGGCTCCAAGCTCGACCGGCATCAGCACATTGGTGGTGGTGAGGTTGGCACGCGTGGTCTCGCGGCGCTCATTCGCCATCCACGTCTCGCACACGTGAACTACTACCTCGAAACTCCAGGAATGGAGGAGGGCTGGGACAAACTGAATATCGAGCGATCCCTGCAGCTCTCTGAGGGCACGCTTAAGTTGAAACCACTCCCTGCAGAAGAGCCGAAGGCTAAGAAGGCGAAGAAGGTCCCGGCAAAGCCATCACCCGCCGCTAAGCCACCGACGAAAGCTGCGGCAAAGAAGCCTGCCGCCAAGAAGAAGCGTTAGCGCAGCGATCCAACGCCACGTCGGTACGGCGAGAGCGCAAAGAGCACACCGCCGCCAACGATCAAGCTGCCAACCCCCACAAGGCGATCGAGCAGCGCAAGTGCGATCGCTGACTCAGGCGTAAAGCCGAACAGTGCAACAAGGATGCCGACCATCCCCGCCTCAACAATGCCGATCCCTGCTGGCGTAAATGGCACCACCGTCAGCACCGCTGAGACAAGTGCCACAAAGATTGCGCTCGCAATGCCGATCTGCCCAGCCTCTGGATTCACAACGAAGAGGCCGAGGGCTGCGGCAGCGGCGGCGAGTCGCACAGATTCACCGATCCAGATTGCGATTGAGAACGGCAGGGCGGTTTGAATGACGCGTCCGCCGCTCCCTGCGCGGAGTGATGTGGCGGCGTTGGTGAAGCCGTTCTTGATCGCGTCAGGGATCGGCAGTGCATAGATGAGCGCCCCAGCAAAACCTCGTGCAACGAGCAGCATCAACGTTGCGGCAACGGCGACACCGATGGCAATGGCAGTGAGTGCGAGTGCAGTGGGTGGCAGCTTTCCACCAAATGCAACGAAGGTTGATGCAGCACCAAGAAGTGCAACCGTTGCAAGGTCAACGAGGCGCTCCGCAATTACCGTGCCGACCGCATTGCCAAACGATTGTGCGCCGTTGTGCTTTAGCAGCCAACCGCGATACACGTCGCCCATCTTTGCTGGCAACACACAGTTCACCCAAAACGAGAGGGTGAGAATCTCTATTGCTGCACGTCGTGAAATCTGCAGACCTGATGCGGAGAGGATCATGCGCCAGCGCAACCCTCGCAGGGGGAAGGTGCTCCAGCTTGCTGCTAGTGCCACAAGAAGCCACACAACGTTGGCGCGATTCAGCGTTTCGGCAACCTCGGCGAGGTTGAATGAGGTGGCGGCGCGCACCACACCGGCTACCAGCACCACTGTGAGCAGCATCGCGAAGATCGTGGAGCGGCGCGACAGTCGGGCGAGCAGCATCGTGTGGCCTAGCGTTCGCCGAACGTCACGCCTGGGCTGACGCGTCGATTTCCTCGCGTGGCGTTGACCAGCTTCGCGATCGGCGTAAAGAGTCGGGCGACGAGTGCGCCGCGGCCCGTGATGCGTGTGAGGTCGCCGTGCAGCGCTGAATGAAAGCCCGCTGCGGTGCTGAGGTCGCCCGTCATGATGGTGGCGGCGCCACCAATCTCAAGCAGCGTGTGCGCATCACTCGCGGCAACAGATGGGAGGTTGCGGCTTGCTGCAAGTTCTGCGGCACGCTGGTTTCCTCCCGGTGCAACGAGGCGAGCGTTCCAGCCTTCAATCCAGTCAACCTCGCTGAGGAGCGCCATGGCCGCCTCGTCCCGAAGCAGTGAGCCGCGCCAGCCATCAAAGGGGTGCGGGATGCCGACGAGACCGCCCTGGTCACGAATGGCGGCGATCGCTTCGCTCGCGGGGAGCCCAGCGGCAATGGGGCGCTCCAGGAAGAGCGCGATCAGGTCTCCCTGTGCAGTGCGCACCTCAGAGCCAACGATCACGGTGAGGCCTGGAATCGCCGCGTCGCGGGCGCGCAGGGCACCGTCGATGCGGTCGTGGTCGGTGATGGCAAGGTGCGTGATCCCCCGCGACGCGGCGGTACGGGCAACGGCGACGGGGTCGCTCAGGGAATCGAAACTTGCGCTGGTGTGGCAGTGCAAGTCAACGACGGCGCGGGCCGCCATAGGGTTAGGCCTCGCTGGTCATGGACTTCGCGAACTGGTCGAAGTGTTCGAGCGCAATGCCCGTCCCCTTCGCGACGCAGCTCAGCGGGTCCGGAGCGATATGTGCAGCAACCCCAGTGACGGTCGTTACCAGGCGATCAATGTTGCGCAGCAGGGCGCCGCCGCCAGAGATCACGATCCCCTTATCGATAATGTCGGCACTCAACTCGGGCGGTGTC
>CAJABS010000217.1 GCA_903938075.1 uncultured Chloroflexota bacterium
GCAGCTTCTGCTCAGCCTTAGAGATGTGCAAGAAGAATTTCAGGATCGTGGTCCCCTCATCGGCAAGTGCCTGCTCCATGTCGACAATGTGGTCGTATCGACGCTTCCACACTTTCTTTGGTGCAGTCTCGTGGACACGCTCTACCAGAACACTCTCGTAGTGCGAGCGGTTGAAGATGACGATCTCACCGCGCTTCGGCAGTTGCTGAAAGTAGCGCCACAGATAGTTGTGCGAGAGCTCAAGGGTGCTCGGCTGCTTAAAACTTGCGACACGCACGCCGATCGGATTCACCCCATCAAACACGTGTCGAATCACGCCATCCTTTCCGCCAGTGTCCATCGCCTGCAACACCACGAGCACGCGGCGCTTCCCTTCGGCGTAGAGGAGTTCTTGCAGCTCTTCGAGTTCGCGATTTAACTCGAGCATGCGTGCCTCGCCGGCCTCGCGCCCCTCTGACCAGTCGGGGGTGCCGGCCGTGTCGATCTTGTGGAGCTTCGGCTCCTTGCCAGGCTTAATGCGATGACTGCTCATCTCTGCATCCTACCCCCTCACAAGGTCGCCCCTATACTGCGTCGCATGGCACTAACGATTGGCATTGTGGGGCTCCCGAACGTCGGTAAGTCGACGCTCTTCAACGCCCTTACCAAGAACAACGTACTGGCCGCGAACTACCCGTTCGCCACCATCGAGCCGAATGTTGGCGTAGTAAACCTGCCCGACCCGCGCCTCACCAAGCTCGCCGAGATCTTCGGCTCCGAGAAGATCCTGCCCGCGCCAGTCTCATTCGTTGACATTGCCGGCATCGTGCGGGGCGCCTCAACAGGGGAGGGGCTCGGCAACAAGTTCTTGTCGCACATTCGCGAGGCCGACGCGATCGCCCAGGTGGTGCGCGCCTTCGCCGACGAGGACATCATTCACGTTGACGGCAAGGTCGATGCAAAGAGCGACATCGGCACCATCAATACCGAGCTGATCTTCGCCGACCTGGAGACCCTCGAGAAGTCGCGCTCCCGTTACGAGAAAGAGGTGAAGGGGAAGAAACTCGACGCCGAGGTGCTCGACATCGTCGACGCTGCGATTGCGGCCCTCAACCGCGGCGAGCCGCTCTCCTCGACCAAGATTGACCTGACGCTCCTGAAGGAGCTCGGCCTCCTCACCGCGAAGCCGATCATCTATGTCTTCAACGTTGACGAGGCGATTCTCACGAGCGCCGCCCGCCGCGCCGAGCTCGCCGCACTTGTTGCCCCGGCCGAGGCGGTTTTCCTCGACGCCAAGGTTGAATCAGAACTTGTGGATCTCGCCCCTGCCGAAGCTGCCGAACTCCTCGCCTCCATGGGCCAGACCGAGTCCGGGCTCGATCAGCTGGCGCGCATCGGCTTCAAGAACCTCGGCCTGCAGACGTACCTGACCGCTGGACCAAAGGAGGCACGCGCCTGGACGATTCGCCAAGGCTGGACCGCACCTCAGGCGGCGGGCGTCATTCACACCGACTTCCAGCGTGGCTTCATTAAGGCCGAAATCGTCTCGTTCGACGATCTCGTGAGCAACGGCTCGATGGTTGCCGCCAAGGCCGCCGGCAAGGTGCGCATGGAGGGTAAGGAGTACGTCATGCGCGACGGCGACGTGGTGGAGTTCAGGTTTAACGTTTAGCCCAATCAGAGGTAGGGGGATCCACACCATGAGGTTCAGCATGCGAAACGTCCTTCCGTCCAACACCGCAGCATTCAACGGCTTCCCCGTCATTCGCTGGTTGACGGTGCCGTTCCTCGTCGTAGCGATCGTTCGAAGTTGCGTCCACCTCTTCTCTGCCGACGGCGGCGCACAGAGCATCGCCGGCATTGACATCGCCGTTGAAGGGGGAAACAACATCGTTGCCCTCTTCCACCAGTGGGGTGCCATCCAGCTGATCCTTGCCGTGGTGCTTGCCGTGTTGTTCATTCGCTATCCAGGCTTCACGTCACTCGTTCTGCTCGCGCTCGTTGCCGACCCGGTGCTGCGCGACATTGCGGGCCAGATCATGCCCGTGACATCAACAACTACCCCGCCAGGTGCTGCGCTCAATGCGCCAGTTTTTGTTGCCGTGCTGGCGCTCTTCGTGGCCTCACTCGCTGAGCGAAAGAGCCCGCGAAAGTCATGAGCACCACTGTTCTCTTCGTTGAAGACCTCACCCGAAGCGCGAACTTCTACGCGGCGCTGCTGAGTGCCGATCTCTTTGAGCAGTCCGACACGTTCGTACGCGTTACGTCCGATTCCAGTGAGGTGCTCATCCATAAGATCCCTGGCACAGTGCCCGACGAGACGTATGTTCCGCGCGAAGACGTTGCAATGAAGCCGGTCTACGTTGTTGGATCAATTGATGCCGCGCGTGCGGCGGTTGCACAGCTCGGTGGTCGCGTGTACGACGCAAGCACTGTTGCCACGTACGGCAACGTGAACTACTGCGATGCAGTGGATCCGGAAGGGAACATCATTCAGCTGGCTGAACGGCTGCGCTGGTAGCGACTAGCGGCAGGTGATGGTGATGCCGTTCGCCTGGGCGAAGGTGTAGGTCTTATCCAGTGGATTGATCGGCGTTGGCAGGCTCGTTGGTACTCGCGCGCCACCAGCCTTCGCTGGCGCGCTTACTGCAAGTGCGGCCTTGGCCCAATCAATGTTGTTTGGAGTGTTGGTCGCCATTTCAGGGACGGTGACGAATTCGAAGCCACGAGCGTCGTAATCCGCAATGACCGCTGCAAGGAGCTTCACCGTTTGTGCGGTGTACGGATTGACGTGGCCAAGCACGTTGACCTGGGTTCCACCAGATGTTTTGCTCCACCACGATGTGCCTGCGCTGTAGGTGCGTGTGGCATTGAAGAAGCTTCCCCAGGTAGGAGTTAGGTATCTCTTCCCTGTTTTCTTGTTTGTGGCGCACATCGGCGCCGTGTCGGCGAACGTGTTCGTCCACATTGTGAGGGTGAGGCCCAACGATTTTGCAACGCGCAACACGTCCGCATTCCATGCGCCTCCTGGTGGTCGCCAGTACGGCACAACAGGAATGTTGAGCGAGCGAGCTAGGTTGATGAATCCTTGGAGCTCAGACCTGACACCAGCTGCACCTTTTGCGGCATAGCGCGTCTTGAGATTCGGGTGGGTGACGGTGTGATTCGCAATAGGAATGCCCGCATCACCAATGGCCTTCCAGAGATTCGGGAACTTGCGGAGTGACTTACCAGTAGGGAAGAAGGTGATCGGCGTCTGTGTGGACACAGCGACGGCAACCGCCTGGCGAATGTGTCGCTCGTTGTCGCCATCGTCAAAGGTCAGTGCAACCTCCTTAACCGTGCTACCGGCGGCGCTCGCAGGCGCAATGAGCGCGGCGATAAGCGCAGCCACCATGAAGAGCGGGCGAAGGGTGCGAAGGCGGGACTTCATCGTCGGAGCCTACCAGAGGGGGATACACTGCCGCACATGCCTGCGACCCCGATCCGCTACCTGACCGAAGCCGATGTGCTCGCGCTGCTCCCCTCTATAGAGGTGCAGATCGGACTGGTTGAAGGTGCGCTGCGCGCGGTAGCCACTGGCACCGCGCACCAGCCA